>CAJQQW010000310.1 GCA_905480565.1 uncultured Halioglobus sp.
TCTTCGTCTCTCCGTTACTGCATGGCGCGGGCGTCAAGGGAAAAATCGGTCAAAGTTTTTCGTTCGGGCTTCCTGTCGTTACCACCACGATCGGGGCAGAAGGAATGAGCCTTACTGACCAGCACAACGCTCTGATAACCGATAGCGAAACCGCGTTTGCTGAGAAAGTCATTGCCCTCTATACAGACAAATTTTTGTGGCAGAAACTATCAACCAACTGCCGCGAGGTAATACGTCAACAGTTCAGCTTTGAAGCCATCCGGGGTTCGCTGGACGATGCCTTATGGAATGGTCCCGACGACCGCCCCGTACCGGGCGAACAAACTCGAGCGCTACTAATCCATTGTCACATTTTCAAGAATGCGGGCACTACATTGGACTGGAGCCTCGAACGCAGTTTCAACGCAGGATTCACAGACCACAGGGACGACGACAATATGCGAAAGGGTGCCACCTTCCTCGGCCCCTATATCGACTCGCATCCTGATCTTAAAGCAATTTCAAGTCACCACGTTCGCTTTCCTTTGCCTCAACCTGACGATACAAAACTGTTACCCGTTATCTCCATTCGACACCCAATCGATAGAGCCCGCTCTGTTTATGAATTCGAGAAAAAGCAAGATGCGGACACACCAGGCGCGATTGCAGCCAAAAAACTGTCATTTTCGGAGTATGTCAAATGGCGACTTCAACCGGAGATCAGCCCTACCATTCGAAACTACCATTGCTGTTTCTGCACGGGCCTGTTTGAACAGGAGATCGGTCAACAAGAATATCGAGACAGTATAGCCCTGCTGAGTAAAACACCGGGGCTGATAATCGTGGAACGTTACGACGAGAGCATGCTGTTATTGGAGACGCAATTGCGTCCATACTTCCCCGAGATTGACCTCGCCTACGTCCGACAAAACAGCACGCAGGATCAAGGCCAGAGTCTGGAGGAACGGATTGCCAGCGTCTACGAGGAACTAGGACCTGAGCTTACTCAAGAGTTTCGCGAGGCCAACCATTGGGATATGCAGTTATACGAAGATGCAAATGCCCTGTTCAACGAGCGCTGGGGCAGCTTGGGAAGATCTGATCAGCGACTCAATGCATTTCGGCAACGCTGTCAGAGCCTGTCAGAAGAACAAGCGTCCTTTCGGTAAATTTTGGTAAATTGATCCATCGTACAATCTGGCCGATTGTATGCTGAGATCACGGATTGTCCGGGAAGAGCTCCTTCACGTTTGAGACTGCAGCAGGCTCCGCGACGGCCAGTTTTGATTGTCTGTTCCACAGGTGGTCATAACGCATTACATGGCCGCCAAAACCGCTGACAGCAGAGTTGAGTACACGACTGATACCGTCGCAATCGAGTGCATCACAATGCCGGCGCAGGCGCGTCAACATGCCCTCTATTTGGCTGAAGGACAAGCACTCCTCCTCGGCACGCATAATCATTGGGTGGCCCGTGCCGGCAACCTTGGTGCCGAGCAAAAGCTCCTCGTGCAACTTCTCACCCGGGCGCAAACCGATATAATCAATACCGATATGTGACCCCACGTGATTGTCATGTGTAGTTTCATAGCCGCTGAGTTTGATCATTCGCTTGGCGAGATCGACGATCCGCACTGGCTCTCCCATATCCAGCACAAACACATCACCACCAGTACCCAATGCGCCAGCCTGCAAAACTAACTGCGCTGCTTCCGGGATGCTCATAAAGTAACGCGAGACATCGGGGTGAGTCACCGTGACGGGCCCGCCTTTCTCGATCTGCTCTCTGAACAGCGGCACAACCGACCCCGAAGAGCCAAGGACATTACCAAACCGCACCATACAGAACCGGGTGGCGGTGCTCTCTTGCGCCAGCCCTTGCAAAATCATTTCAGCGAATCGCTTCGATGCGCCCATCACATTTGTCGGACGCACAGCCTTGTCAGTGGACACCAATACAAACGTTTCTACGCCTGCTTTTCTAGCGGCATCCGCTGCGTACCAGGTGCCAAATACATTATTCGCCACGCCCTCGGCGATATTGTACTCCACCAGGGGTACGTGCTTGTAAGCCGCGGCGTGATAGACAGTCTGCACGTTGAAGGTCCGGTAAATGCTCTCCAACCGTTTTCGATCCTGAACGGAGCCCAGTAAAGCCACCAGATCCACGTGCGCACCCTGCTGACTCATGGTATCGCGTAACTCGCGCTCTATTCTGTACAAAGCGTATTCAGAGCTATCCAGCAGAACCACTTCTCGGGCGCCGGAGCGAACGATCTGCCTGCACAACTCTGAACCGATCGAACCACCCGCACCGGTCACCATGACAACCTTGTCGGTAATGCATCGCTCGATCAGTTCGGGATGCGGCGGAACAGGCTCCCTACCCAACAACTCATCCAGATTGACATCACGAATCTGGTTCACACTGGCCTCACCTGCCACCAACTCGTTGATAGTCGGCACTGTTCGCACATAAACAGGAAAACCAACCAGGGAGTTAATAATTTCTTTGCGCCTGTCCAATGATGCCGACGGAATTGCTAGCAACACCTGGGTGATGTTGTGCTGTGCGATTAACTGCTCGATCGCCTCTGGCTTCACTACCTGCAACCCGTTAATAATTGACCGCTGCAAATAGCGGTCGTCATCCACGAAAACAACGGGGTTATAGTGCTCTCCATGATCGAGGGCTTGGAGCAGCTGTCGCCCTGACTGACCTGCGCCATATATGATGACGTTTTCAGACTGAGCCCGCGACTTGGCCTGATAGTACGCTCTCGCTAGAAGCCGCGTGCCTCCAACGCCCAGCAGGAGAAGCACCCAGTATATAAACGGTGTGACCCGAGGGACCTCTGCGCGGGTAAAAAAGATCGCGGCACCCAAAATTAATGTTGAATAGCTCGCCGCAGTGATGATTGCCCAGATCGCCTGTTGACCCATGAACCTCACTACAGCACGGTAAAGCCCCAAACGCAGGAATACCACCGCACTGAAGATAATAGTCACCGCTGCGCAGGCGTACTCGATCGGGCCAAACTGGAAATCCGTGTGACCATAGCGCAATGCCACGGCTGCCCACATGGCGCCAGTCACATAAAGCATATCCAGAGTTAGCAGGCAGGTCTGTTTGATATTGCGCGGCAGTTCCAACACCTTATGCAATATTTCCTTTATCACTCCAAAAAAGCCAATCAACCATCGAGTCAGGAAACCAACCATTGAGGGCGCCAGTAAGCTGGTACGTAAATTCAGCAATTCCACTCCCGGTATAGACTGAGACAGGGCGGCGCGCGGTTCAGGTCAATTGCGCCAGTCAGACATGAAATACTACGCCAACTTACCCACCTTCACCATGCCAAGGAGCAACGGAAGATATGCCAAAATTACCATAAAAAGTGTGGTGTGCGGCCAACACTGCACCGCATAGGCAATTGGAAACAGCCAGAGCACGTTAACCGCCACTAAAAGCACGTCCACACGCAAATGAGAATGCCAGCGACGACTCAAACGCTGATAGCCATGCAAACGATGAGCCTCGGTAAACGATTGACCTGTGACTATGCGCCACAGAAGCGTCCAGGTCGCATCAGTGATAAAAACCGCCATAAGTATCAACCAACTAGCGGGGTGAATCACACCCTCAACGCTTCCAATAATGGCGAGCCCCCCCAAAAGGAAACCCGTGGGCACGCTCCCCGAATCGCCGAGAAACAGCCGTGCAGGAGGAAAATTCCAGACCAAAAAACCCGCATAACAGCTTGCCAACAATAGGCAAAACAAGACATACCGTGCGCTATCAACGGAACTCGATGCCAGCACAGCGGCCATAGTGCACACCATGATTGTCTGTGCGGCGGCAATGCCATCAATACCGTCCATGAAGTTGAACAGATTAAGCGCCCAGAACAGCGCCAGCGCGGCGAGGACTGCCCCGAGGGTTCCGAGAACAAAACCTGAGCTGAGAGGCACCAGCATATAGGTCACGAGCACGCACGTCACGCTGTACGCGAGGAACCGCAATCGCATTGGCAACCCTTTAACATCATCCATGAAGCCAATCACACTCAACGAGAGCGCTGCCAAAATCAGAGTGACATAAGCCGGGCCCCAGCTACCGTAAAAATACCCTGCCAACAATAGCCCGAAAGAAAATGACAGCATCAGGCCTATACCCCCACCCCTGGGAGTCGCGAGGGAGTGGGAGCTACGCTCGTTCGGGATATCGAAAATATTCTGTGCTCTGGCGATTTGCAGATACACGCCACACACCAAGATGGATAAACAAGCACTAGCGAAAAGGATCAGCAAGGTCAGGTCTCCCCCTCTGACACAATGCGTCGGGCCAACTGTTCAAGACTACGGGAGGGCGCCCAGTCCATCGCCGATCTGACAGCGCTGTTAGTGTAGCGCTCTCCGCAGAACAGCTGCGCTCGGGTAGTGCCCAGGGGACGCCTGGAGAAAATATCCGTAACCACCGCGCCCACCTGCCAAGCCCAATCCGGCAGCCAGCCGCGACCCTGCCCAAGCCCCTGCGCCTCTCGCATCAGATCATAAACAGCCCGCGTACTGTAATCCTTATCACCACAGGCAATCCAGGTATGCAAACCATCGGGTGCATGGGAAGCAACACGTTGCAGCAACTCGACCAGATCATCAAGAGCGATCATGGAACGCTTGCCCGCAACAGGAGGCCGCGGCAGGCCTCTTCGAATAGCCCTGAGCAACACCTGAAGGTTCCCCTTTACACCGGGGCCGTATACGAGAGTGGGGCGAATAATAATTACTGAAATGCCTCGATCCGCGAACACCTCATGCAGGCCTCGCTCAGCTCGCCACTTGGACAACCCGTAGGGCTCTATTGGAGGCGTACAATTATTTTCAGCGCGTCTAGTGTCATCGATGGATTCTCCCATCGCCTTGACGCTGCTAAGATAGACGAATCGTTTCACGCCCTCATCGGCAGCGAGTCGTGCCAGGCGAACCGTCGCATCGTGGTTAAGGGCCTCGTAGGTACCAGTGTCAGCTTTACGATGAGCAACCCCGGCCAAGTGGATAACCGTATCAACGCCATCCAGAAGCTTTCTATCGGGCAATCCTGTTTTCAAATCGACAGGCAGTGAAGCAAGATCACTGCTCACCTGCACACCACTTCGGCTAAGCGCCGTCAGCGAGTTTCCCTCTGCAACAAGGCGGCTGCACAGAGCGCGACCTATAAAACCGGTAGCGCCGGTTATAAGGAGTTTCACAATACAGGCCCGCCGCAAAAAAATGGGGGTAGAAACCCCCATATCATACGGATGCGGTTGGGTTATTCCAGTGTAATTACGTCGCGGTTTCGGTCGACGGTTGACTGACCGATACCTTTCACCTCCGCCAGCTCATCTGCGGAGACGAACAGTCCATAGATTTCGCGGTAGCGCACGATGTCACCCGCACGAGCTTCACCTATGCCCACAAGTTTCTCCTCCAGCGTTTGTGCGTTGGCGGTGTTGATATTCACCTTGTCGAGTGTCGTCGCTGCCATAGCAGAGACAGGCTCAGCCGGCGCTTCGGCATAGGCTGGCGCAACAGCCAGCGCAACAGCCAGCGCAACGCCAGCCGCAAGACTCATAAGCAAGTATAAGGTCCGCATCATACATCTCATACTGGCAGCAGAGCAGGATTGGGCCGTTGCTGCGGCCCACTGTTTGATTGAAAAGAGGTATGTCTCGTTCATCGCTCGATCTCCCTATTGATTAACTGCATCCTTGCAGGCATCCGTACGAAAAAAAGTGTAGCAATGAGCAACCGCTGCGTAAA
>CAJQQW010000311.1 GCA_905480565.1 uncultured Halioglobus sp.
ATGGTGATCATTATGTCGTCAACGGTTCCAAGACATACATCACGGGCGGTATGCGAGCCAACTGGGTTTCC
Source organism: uncultured Halioglobus sp. (assembly GCA_905480565.1). Taxonomy (GTDB): domain Bacteria; phylum Pseudomonadota; class Gammaproteobacteria; order Pseudomonadales; family Halieaceae; genus Marimicrobium. The sequence continues at coordinate 72 of CAJQQW010000311.1, forward strand.
ACGGCGGTGCGCACCGGCGGAGAGGGTGCGCGCGGTGTTTCCATGTTGTTGATTCCGACTGATGCTGACGGTTTTAGTCGCACCCAGTTGGATCGTAAACAAGGTTGGTGGGCATCCGACACAGCGACATTGTATTTTGATAATGTCAGGGTGCCCGTCTCCAATCTCATCGGCGAGGAAAACAAGGGTTTCCTCGTTATCATGACCAACTTCAACAGTGAGCGCATGTTTATGGCTGCCGCAATGGAGGCACTCGGACGAGTCTGTCTCGAGGAATCCGTCCAGTGGGCTCAGGAACGAAAGACTTTTGGCAAACGCCTCGCTGATCACCAGGTGATCCGGCACAAAATCGCGCAGATGAAACAGAAGTTGAACGCTACGCAGGCGTACATACGAGTGTGCTATGAGTCTTTTGAAGCAGGGGAACCCAATCCGGGTGATATCGCTTTATTGAAGGTGCAGGCGAGCGAGACCATGGAGTTCTGCGCGCGCGAGGCTATGCAAATTCTCGGCGGTATGGGCTATATGCGCGGTAGTCGGGTCGAGCGTATCTATCGTGAGGTGCGTGTGAACGCAATTGGTGGTGGCTCCGAGGAAATCATGCGTGACCTCGCGTCGCGCCAGTATGGTGTATAACCGACACAGGATGAAATGATGAAGTTATGGCATTGCAAGGGGGCTCGTTCTCTGCGGCCTCTCTGGACTCTGGAAGAGCTTGGATTGGATTATGAAGTGGATATTCTGCCCTTCCCGCCGCGAATATTTCAGCGTGAGTATTTGGACGTCAACCGATTGGGTACGGTTCCTTTTTTTATCGATGGCGATACGGAAATGACCGAGTCAGTAGGCATCTGCCAATATTTGGTAGATCGCTACCGGCGCTATGATCTTGGTCTCGAGCACGAGCATCCCGAATATGGCGCCTATCTCAACTGGTTGCACCATGCGGACGCTACCTTGACCTTCCCGCAGACTATTGCCATGCGCTACTACATTCTGGAACCGGTGCCTGAGAAGCAGGCAGTGGCAGATGACTACCGCAAGTGGTACCTTTCGCGACTTCGCCGTCTCGACAGCCATCTCGAGAGTCATGAGTTTCTCGTCGATAATCGCTTTACGATAGCGGATATAGCAGTGTCCTATGCGCTGTATTTGGGCCGGGTATTGAAGTTTGACGAAGACTATAAGCCTCAGACGGCAGCCTATCTGCACCGTCTGATGGAGCGGCCAGCCTTCAAACGCGCGGATGAACAAGGGGAGTCGTCGATGCTCTCCGCGATGGAGTAAGACAATGAGTGTAAGTGAACTGGAACTGAATGAATTCAGGGCAGAGGTTTCTGCCTGGATGCACGACAATAATCCGGCAGATCCGGGTTTTCTGCTGCCCCAGACCTTTATGGAAGTGGGAGACGAGCGGCAGCTGGAATTCCTGCGAGAGTGGCAACATAAAATCTGGGCTGCAGGCTACCTCGGCATGGCCTGGCCGAAAGAGTATGGCGGGCGTGGTGTTGATCCGGCGTTCCAGACAATTGCCGATCACGAAATGAGGCGCCATGCCGTGCCCATCAGTTTTAACATCATTGGTTTGGGCTGGGCGGGTCCACTGATTAACGATATCGGCACAGCGCAGGAGAAAGAAAAATACCTCAAGCGGATTCTTACGGCGGAGGATGTCTGGTGCCAGGGTTTTTCCGAGCCGGAGAACGGGTCCGACCTGGGCAACGCCCAGACGCGCGCGGTGCGCGATGGCGACGAGTATGTCATCAATGGCCAGAAGATCTGGACGACGATGGGTAATTTCGCCCAGTACATGATCCTGCTGGCTCGCACCAATCCCGATACCCCTCGTAAGTATGATGGTTTGTCCTTTTTTCTTTCCCCAATGGATATCCCCGGGGTCGAAACCCGGCCTATTCGCAAGCTGACCGGCGAATACGGTTTTACCGAAACTTTTTTTACCGACGCACGCATTCCTGCGAACTGCTTGATGGGAGAAGAGGGTCAGGGCTGGAAAATTGCGATGCAGACTCTGCAATACGAGCGTGGGGCCGAGGCGGGCGCGGCCGGCGGGCAGATGATGGTGCGCGTGACAGTCGAAGATATGATTAACGAGTTGCAGGGCGTCATCCGTGACGAGGCGGCGGTTCTGGATGACCCTCTGCTGCGCGACCAGTTGGTCAAGGCGATTATGGAGGAAAAATCGCTGGTTTTGGGTGTCAGGCGGGCCGCCATTCCTGGTTTGTCATCGGATTACCCGGGCTCCCTCGCCCTGTCGGGCAAGTTACGCATGTCCGAGTCAACGCGGCGCATGCGGCAGCTTGCCATCAAGCTGCAGGGTGCTGAAGGAGCGCTGTACGTCGGCGATGAGGAGGCAAGGCAGCGTGGTTTCTGGCAGCGTGCCTACCTGAATTCTTTTTCTGCCACCATTGGCGGGGGAACGAGCCAGGTACAAACCAACATAGTTGCCGAGCATGTGCTCGGACTGCCGAAGTAACGGGGGCTGCAATAATGGTTATTGGAAATACCACGCTGACGCTGACGGAAGAACAGGGCATGCTCATGGATGTCGCGCGGGAGTT
>CAJQQW010000312.1 GCA_905480565.1 uncultured Halioglobus sp.
GGCATGTCGGCTTCAGCCCGTCCTCCGCTATGCTGCAGGGCCTTGCCCTCAGTCCATCGCCGCTGTACGTAGTGATGGGTCTCATCGTGATGGCGATCATCCTCGCGCTGGGGTTTTTAGTGTGGTTTTTCACGTGGAAGCTGAAATCAGAACTCAACCGGGTAATTTCAGCGTCTGACCAGAAATCCACCCTTAGCCTGTCTATTCCGGAACTCGTCTCTATTGCCAAGCAGTTGCGCCGGGCAACACTGAGCACGCTGCGCCAGAGCAGCAGTAATAACTGGACGATACCGGAAGCAGAGGTTGAAACCATTGACTCTTATCCCCCGGAGCGCGCTGTACCCGAAGCCCGTCCCAAAATAAGTCCCGCAGGCACTGAGGCAGATTTGGACCTGGATCTCGATCTGACCGATGACAACATCGTCCCGGGCGGCCCAGAGCGACAAGCTGGCATGCCCCACCACGTGTTTCGGGCTTACGATATTCGCGGCAACGCCGACACCGAACTGACCGATGAGCTGGTCAAAAAAATCGGCATGGCCATTGGCACCATCGCCGGCGAAAGAGGCGAACAGACCGTCATAGTGGGCTGTGACGGCAGAGTTTCCACGCCACGAATTAAATCGGTTTTATTGCGCGCCTTGATGGCGGCAGGGCGAGACGTCGTGGACATCGGGCTGGTACCCACACCACTGCTGTACTTTGCCACCCGTCGGCTGAACTATCACTCTGGAGTGATGATTACCGGCAGCCACAACCCGGCAGACCAGAACGGGCTAAAAATCGTTATGAATCAGGAGACCATCGCCGCCGGCGGTATTGCAGAGATTCGGGATCGAGTAATAAAAGGCAGTTTCAGCAAAGGAAAGGGCATGCTCACGAGCGAGGAAGTCATCCCCGCCTATGTGGATGAGGTGCTGCATGATATTGCCATCTCTGTTCCTTTGAGGATTGTGGTCGACGCGGGGAATGGCGCAACCAGCGATATAGCACCGGCTCTGCTGGAGGAGCTTGGCTGCGAGGTGATTCCTCTCAACTGTGTCGTCGACGGGTCATTTCCAGGCCATCCGCCAGACACCAGCAACGAGGACAATCTCGCACAACTGGCCGAAAAAGTCGTCGACGCCCGCGCAGACTTCGGCGTGGCGTTTGACGGTGACGGCGATCGGCTGGCAGTCGTTACAGGCAGTGGTCGGATCATACGCTCCGACGTCCTGTTGATGCTTTACGCCCAGGACGTGGTATCACGAAACCCGGGGGCCGATGTGGTATTTGACGTCAAGTGCAGCCGCTTGTTGTCATCGCTCATCACGCAGCACGGTGGCAGGCCGGTGCTTTGGAAAACCGGCCATGCCTTTATGAAGGAAAAAATGCGTGAGACTAATGCGCTGTTAGGCGGCGAGTTCTCTGGCCATATGTTTTTTGGTGAGCGCTGGTATGGTTTTGACGACGGCATTTATGCGGCCTGCCGTCTGGCGGAAATCCTGAGCACACACGGTGAAAGTCTGGACGAAAGTATCGGGAAATTCCCGGAGACCGTGAATACTCCGGAAATCATCATCCCTGTAGACGATAACTATAAATTCACACTAGTAGAAAAGATTATAAACAATGCTGACTTTTCGGCAGGTAAAGTGAACAATATGGACGGTATTCGGGTAGATTTCAGCAATGGCTGGGGGCTGATTAGGGCATCCAACACTGGGCCCGCACTCACCGCCCGGTTTGAAGCAGATACTCAGGAAAATCTGGACATTATCAAAGAAGAGTTCAGGGCACAGATCGCCCTGGTAGACCCGACAATAAAGCTTAACTTTTGAGCCCCCGCACTTTGGGGAGTTACAACAACAGGCCACGCTATGTCCCTCAGTCGCGAAGATGCGCTCAACGTTGCCCAGGTCCTGACCGAGGCCCTGCCTTATATCCAACGCTTCACCGGTAAAACTATCGTTGTAAAGTTCGGTGGCAATGCAATGGTTGATCCAGCACTGCATGAGGATTTCGCGCGGGACGTGGTCTTGATGAAATTGGTGGGGATGAATCCTGTAGTGGTGCATGGCGGCGGACCGCAGATTGGTGCGTTGCTTGAAAAGCTTAACATCCAGAGCGAGTTCGTAGAGGGCATGCGAGTTACGGACGCCCAGACCATGGATGTGGTGGAAATGGTCCTCGGGGGCGGAGTGAACAAGGAAATCGTGTCCTCTATCAACCGCAACGGCGGCAAGGCCATCGGGGTGTCTGGAAAGGATGGCCAGATGATCCGGGCCAAGAAAATGACGATTTCCCGCGTGGGGCCGGAGCACGGCGCCCCCGAAATCGTCGATATCGGCCACGTGGGAGAGGTTGACCAGATCGACACCGAGGTGCTGCAAGTCATTCTTGACAGTAACTTTATTCCAGTAATAGCCCCCATTGGCGTGGGGGAAGATGGGAGCACTTACAACATTAATGCGGACCTCGTTGCCGGCACCCTGGCGCAGGTGCTGCAAGCCGAAAAGTTGATGTTGCTAACCAACATATCCGGACTGCTGGATAAACAGGGCGAAATTCTAACGGGCCTGACAACGGAGCAAGTAGACGAGCTGATTGCAGACGGCACCATCAGCGGCGGTATGCTGCCCAAAATTCGTTGCGCACTGGCGGCGGTAAAATCCGGCGTCAACACTGCACACATCATCGATGGGCGAGTACCCCACGCGGTCCTGTTGGAAACCTTCACTGATGAAGGTATGGGAACCTTGATTAGTAATAAGCAACAGATCTAAAAAAAACTTGAAGAAATAGTCCTCCATTTTGGCCGCGCTTATTGCAGGGGCGACACGTTATCGCTAGCATTGCATAACATACCTTCGCTGTGGATCGCCATGTCTCCCAGAAAATCTCAAAGGCGCCAGCAGATACTTGAAGCGCTGGCACAAATGCTGGAGGCAAGCCCCGGCAGCCGCATAACCACGGCAGGACTGGCTAGACAAGTCGGCGTTTCCGAAGCGGCGCTCTACAGGCATTTTCCCAGTAAGACAAAAATGTTCGAGGGGCTTATCGAATTCATTGAGGAGACCTTGTTCAGCCGCATTAACCTCATTCTCACCGAGGAGCCAACAGCGGCGCTGCGCTGCGAGAAAATGATCATGCTGCTCCTGGTATTCACCGAGCGCAATCCAGGACTGACCCGAATCCTCACCGGTGATGCCCTCGCGGGGGAGACAGACCGCCTGCATGCGCGGGTAGCGCAACTGTTTGAGCGTTTCGAAACGCAACTGAAGCAGGTGATCAGGGAAGCAGAATTGAGGGAGGGCCTGAGGCCAAGCATTTCCCTGCCCGCGGCCTCGAACCTGCTAATGTCAGCGGCCGAGGGTCGAATTTCGCAGTATGTCCGCAGCGGCTTCCAGCGCCGCCCTACCACCGACTGGGCCAGCCAATGGCAACTTTTGATGGGGGGGTTCTTTCGCGAGGCTGTTACGCAGCCCGCGCCTGGACAGGCATCCGGACAGGCATCCGGACTGGCCGGTTAGGGCGCTCAACGGGGTGAAGAAGCCCTTTCCGCGCTGAGGTTACGGCGCAGTTCGACCACATCCAGCAACATTCTAAAGCGCTTGATGTCGGCATCATACTCCCCCGAGATCTCCCTGATTTCGTGCTGCCGCTT
>CAJQQW010000313.1 GCA_905480565.1 uncultured Halioglobus sp.
ATCACCAGAACACCGCGCTCATCCGCGCTCCAGCACAGCACGATATTCTGGCCCATTCGCCACTGACGGCGCAGCGTCGTCTCCAGCGCCTTGAGATTGCCACGCTGCACAATACTGATTGCATTCCGGACGATATCGCCCTTCGGGTCACCCGGTTGCACCCCCTCGAGGGTGCCCGTATCTAAAGTATCCGGCATAGACTTGTCCCGCTAACGCGAATATCCCATTGTGGTGGTGATCTGTGGCGCAACAAATGGCATTATAAGACCCCTACGGCGTGGTCGCCACGTCCCTATAACAGCGAGGTTAACAGGTGGGAATTCCCGGTATGTTCAAGCGACTCGTTTATATCTTGTTTATTCCAGCCATAGCAAGTGTTGCCGCTTGCCAGGACTACGATTTTAAGGTGAACGACAAGGTTGTCTATTCTCCCGCCCTGTACAGGGATTATACAACACCGGATCAGGGCCTGCGGGAGTGCCTGCAACAAACCATCAAGGACCGCGGCGTTACCGAGCCCCAGCAACTGGACATACTAGATTGCAGTTCCGCGGGTATACAGAGCCTTGAGGGCATCTCGGTTTTCACCGGCCTCAAAGCGGCTCGTTTTTCAGATAATGAAATTCGCAACCTGGTGGAACTGGGCGCCATCGACGCAATCGAAGTGCTCTATCTGGATGACAATGAAATAATCGACCCTGTTCCACTTTACCGGCTACCGGCACTGCGAGAACTGGAATTGTCGGGCAACGCCGCCCTGCAATGTCCGAAATCAGGGAGCCTCGAACAGGTCGCGGCACTTGTCTTACCGACGCACTGCAACTAGTTGCGGTGCCACCCGCCGCGCTCGATTCAACCTCGCTCCAAATTCAACCAGTCAAACCCCCCGGCCTGTCCGGCAAATGTTACTGAGTCAAGGGAACCCAGCACTCCAAGTATGGCACCCTGGGTCCGTTCCAGACTATTGTTCTTCTCGCTGATATGCGCCACCACCAGGTGTTGCAAGTCGGAACCTACCTGCTGTAAAAAATCAGCTGCCTGGAGATTACTCAAGTGACCCCAGTCGCCAGCGACACGCTGTTTAAGATGGGGAGGATAAGGCCCCTCCTGCAACATCGCCGCATCGTGATTAAACTCCAGCAACAGGCTGTCGCAGTGACGAAAGTTATCGATAACGTGGGGAGTTATGCTGCCTAGATCAGTGAGAATACCCAGGCTTAAATCTGCAGTGGATAGCCGATACTGGCAGGGCTCCACCGCATCATGAGGCACCGCCACAGCCTTGACCTGTAATTCGCCAATATCAAAGGCAGCCTCACAGTTGAACAGGCAGTAGTCGTGAGAGCCATCGCAACGACCCGTGCCGGCTGTGCCATGTGTGAGATACACAGGGATGCCGAACTTATTGGAGAGAGCAGCCACGCCGCTACAATGATCGCTATGCTCATGAGTAACAAGAATCGCGTCAATTTGACCGGGATCTACGCCGAGACGAGCCAGTCTGCGCAGCGTTTCTCGCAGAGAGAAGCCGCAATCAATCATCACGAGCGTCTCACCAACCTGAACGAGAGTAGAGTTACCCTTGCTACCCGAACCGAGGGAGGCGAATTGCACCAAACAGTTCCTCTGCGCGGTTAGTTGATATTGCCCTTGATGGCGACCAGCAACTCCTGCTCTTCCCGCTTTTCGAGCACAATAGTGGAATCCTGTGGGTTCATCCGGATGCTCATGGATTCGTCAGACAATGGCTCCATAGAGACCAGTAATATTTGGTCTTCATCAATTATATCATCCTGATTTTCCCACAACCTGGACCACCATCCTGTTTCTTCATCACTGCCATCTGCATTGAAGCGGACATAGTAAAGTCCCTCACTGCGGTTTCGGTCGGAGATTATGAAAGACGATTTCTCCAGTGCGCGACCGAGGGAGGCCCAGGCACGGTCATAGGGAAGATCCAGGCGGAGATAGAAATACCCTTCGGGCGCTTCGACCAGAGCGATCTTGCCCGTTGCCCTGATGCCTTGCTCAGCGAGCATTGAAACGGGCGCAGTCTCTGCGCTATCGGCCATGTATTGAGCGAGTGCCCTCAACATCTCCGCCTCTTGGTTAGCGTCATCTGAATCAGTCGGCCAGAGCTCTTCGCCACCTCGTTGATTCATTTGTAACACGTGTAATTCACTGGTACCACGCTGCACACCCTGCTCCATTCGGAAACGAAAGCGGCTGGACATAGGGCGACCTTCCATTGTAACCCAGTTAGATTCCATCGTGCCCGCCCGGGCATCTGCCCGCGCAACCTGCATGCCCGAGGCGGAAATAAAATTCCGCACCTGCGGCCAGACTTGCCCGGGGGCAACGCCCACCAGTATCCAACTGTCCAGGCCCAGGCGTTGAATCCTGACCAGCTCCTGCGTCGCGCTGCTGCCCAGTGGCGTAGGTCGCGGCACCTCAAAGTCCTCGTCGTCTAGGTAGGCGTCCTGTACCGGCGGGATAACGTAGATGTCTTCCATCTCCGTACTCTTCATACCATCGGGCAGTTCAACCGGAGCGATCTGGGGCGCTTGCTTGTAGTCCTCAGAGCGATCGCGGAAGACACCCTCATCACCGAAAATAGAACCGCATGCCGACAGAGATAGTGTCAGCAGTGCCGCTGCAATACGAAAAAAACGTTTATACGCCTTGCTCATAAGACCCCCGCCGCTTCCAGTGCTTCACGAACCCGGGCATGGTACTGTTTATCCAGAGCCGTCAAAGGTAGCCTGATGCCGTCCTCGATAAGACCGCGCTCAAACAGCGCCCACTTCACAGGCACAGGGTTGGGTTCCAGAAAAAGCACCTCGTTCAGGTCAGTCAATTTTTCATCGGCCAAGGCAGCTGCTGCTTCATCTCCTGCCAGCGCACTCTGGCACATTTGAGCGACCTGCAGCGGAGCGACATTGGCCGTCACAGAAATACTGCCTTTGCCACCCAGTAGCATCAGCTCCCTCGCCGTCGGATCATCACCAGAATAAATAGCGAAATCTTCGCGACAGCGCTGCACCAGATCCCTCGCACGGCCAAGCTCACCGGTCGCATCCTTTAGACCCACGATATTATCCAGTTCCGCCAGTCGAACAACGGTGTCATTGCTAAGGTCGACTGCAGTACGAGCGGGCACGTTGTATAAAATCTGGGGGATATCGACGGCCTCGGCTACGGCACTGTAGTGCTCAAAGAGGCCTCGCTGCGTGGGCCTGTTATAATAGGGGGTGACCAGGAGGCAGGCGTCCGCGCCAGCCTTGGCGGCTGCCTCGGTGAAGTAAATAGCCTCGCGAGTAGAATTCGATCCAGTGCCGGCCACGACTGGCAAACGGCCCGCCAGATAATCGATGCAGTGCTTGATCACCTCGCAATGCTCTGAGGCATCCAGGGTAGCGCTTTCACCCGTGGTACCCACGGCGCCGATGGCCGCGGTACCCGACTCCAGATGCAGGTCCAGCAAGCGCTCCAGTGCCTTCCAATCGACACTACCATCAGCGTGCATAGGGGTAACCAAGGCGACAATACTACCGATAATCATTGACGGTCTCCGTTTCTCGCGCTCGCGGGATGACGGCGTAGCTCAGCCCACGTGAAAGCTGGCCATTATCCATGACGCGAGCAGGATGACAACCATGTGGGCTAAAATGGAAGTCATGGCAAATAGCCGGGCATTAAATGCAGACACAATTGGAGTTAAGAATGGCATTAAAACACGCACTAGCGGTATTCCTGTTACTGATCGCCAGCTCGGCTCACCTGGCACTGGCGCAGCCCTATCCCCGCATTGAGAACCTGTCTAAGGTTGACCTGAACTATATGGAGCAGCAGCGCAACAACCTGAGAGACATTGCCGCTACCAAACTGGGTAGACAGTTCAGCGGCCAGAGAGAAAGGGACCTCGCGCTGCTGCAAAACATGCTGGATCAGAGACTGGTAGGATCGGATCAACTCAGCGAAATGCAGGCCATGGGCATTATCATGGGCGACCTGCTGGCCGCCGAATTCGATATGGACTGGGTCGTATACACCGATCAGGCCGGACGGAGCCGAGCCCTGCGTTACCGGGACGGCGATTTCTTCCTTTATCCCGTCACTATGATCTCCCGGCGGCGAACCGCGGGAGACATGACCCCGGTGAGCGGTATTTACGATCGGGCTGCAAGATTAGTGGAAGCCAACATGCCCGCCAGGCCCTTTCAATAGCACTTGGCATTTGCGAGCAACAGTCAGTAGACTAATGCCTCAATACCGACTTAATGGCACCACATGAGTTCAAGCCCCCCTGGATACGAGCTATTGGGCGAATCCCAAGGCAAGTCCTCGCTGGCGCTATCGGGCGCCTGGGCGCAAGGTCATAACCCGGAACCCTTCAAGACCATTGCATCACAACTGATCAGCAACCCTCCGCAATCACTCACAATTGATGGCACAGGAATCACCCACTGGGACTCCCTGCTTATGGCATTTTTGCTGCAGTGTCACGATTTTTGCAGAACGCAAGGGATTGCCTTCGGCACGCGACAACTACCTCAAGGCACGTTGGAGCTGCTGGAAGTCGCCACTGCCGTCAAGGCGCATGAAGAGCCCGAAGAGGCATCTACTCCGTGGTTATCGACGTTAGATCCAGCCAACCTTTTGCGTAAAGCCAGCAGCGGC
>CAJQQW010000314.1 GCA_905480565.1 uncultured Halioglobus sp.
TGAGCGCTGTTGTAAAACCCAGCCTTGAAGACATGCCCGAAGAAAAGGTGCTCACCGGTTTCTCGAAGGCGTCTCCCAGTTCAGAAAACTCCTTGATCTCCTCAAGCCAGTCGCGGGCTTGTCTTCTTGAGGCGCCTTGTAGCATGGCAGCGAGCATCGCATTATCACGCCCCGTCAGGTCCGCCTTGAAGCCCAGGCCGAGCGAGAGCAGAGAGGCGGTCTTGCCCTTTCTGACCCGGACTTCACCGCTACTGGGATCCATTATTCTGGCCATCAGGCGCAACATTGAAGTCTTACCCACCCCGTTTCGGCCAATGATGCCTAGCGTCTCGTTCTCCCAAAGGGTGAATGAAATTGACTCCAGCACTTTGTTCTCATTCGCCTCAACGTCTTGCTGGCTAGGGCCAAAGGATAGGGAAACATTGTCCATCTCTAGCATCGCGGCGGCATCGCTGACACTCATGTCAACACCTTCACTGCGAGATATCGGCTTTTTTTCCGCATCAGCGATACCATGCATGTAATGACCGCCCCAGCGCCCAGACCGAGTAGCGTCAAATGAAGCATATCAGGGGCGCTCTGATGCATGAGAATCTGTCGATGAGCATCGAGAATAAAAGCAATCGGATTGAACGCCAGTATAAGCTCGGTCTGATGCTCGTTCCCTATGCCGCGTACATCCCAGAATATCCCTGAAGTGAAGAGCAGAAACTGCATACCCAAGCCTATAAATTTCTCGAAATCACGCATGATACAGACTAGATACGCCCCTACAAACGAGCAGGCCACAATCATCAGGTAGTACACACCGAGCACGGGTAGCAGCCAGAACCATGCCCATGAAACCGGGTATCCGAAAGCAGCAACAATTACAAACAAGAGGCAATATACCGCCCCTTGACGGTACAGGCTTTCCTGAATCGCAGCCATCGGGAACAAGGTTTTTGGCATGTCAATTTTGGCAATAAGATTTTTACCATACACTATGCTCCTGGAAGCCTGAGCGACGGTGCGGGAGAACCAGATAAAGGCGAATTTGCCGCAGGCGAGGAACACGAGAAACTCCTCTCCTCTGCCGCGCTTAAGTACGATCTCAAAAACAAGATAGAATACACCAACCCACATCAGCGGCTCGAGGAACCACCAAAAATATCCCAGCTTCATCTTTTGAGAATCAGATTTCAACAACATGCGTGCCTGAATATCCATCAGGCTCCAATATTGTAAGAGCGTCATAATCTGCGAGTTATCCGATTCGAGGTGCGTCCGATTGTTATCATTTTACCAGAATTTTTCTGAACTGCCGCAAATAGAGTGCGGGCTTGCGATAGATTAAGTAAGTTGTCGCCAACGTGCGCAACCCGTCATTGCCGAATCCATTTTATAATCAGTCCTGAGTGATAGACTAGCCCCTCTTTCAGGCGGTTGGGGTAGTGCCGGTTAAATATCAAAAAAGTTATTCGCTGAGGTGGCCTTGCAATTCATATCCGTCCATTCCTGACCGAGAGTGTGCAGCAGTCTCTGACACAAGGTTTTTTTAGCTTCCTTGCTGATAGGGGATTGTGGATTCGCTTCCTGCGAAAAGAGGCAATGTCTCAGGTGACGCTCTGGGCGGGGGCGTTCTGTTCCTGTATCTTCAGACAAGGCTTTAATCTTTAAGTTACAGCAAAATATTTAAAGTGAGCACCTAGGGTCATTTTTGACGTTAGCAAAAAAGTCACAGAAAAATATAATAGAATTTTTATATTAATCATAATCCGATAACCCCAAAGACTCCTTGTATTTTAATATTTTAGCCAAAACAGTAGGACCATTAGGGCGAATTGATTTTGCTTTTTCCATAAAAAACAATGCATTGTTTATATTTCCTTCGTTCTCCCAAAGCTCAGCCGTTTTAATTAGAAAATCTGCATCTAGTAACTTTTCACTAAAAAAAGAAATTTTACTTTCGACACGTTTTTCCCTGACAATATAAGGTTCCATGGCCTGCCAAAAAAGCCCTTTCAACCTTGATGATAAAAAATGAGATTTAGAGGATATTGTTTCAATATCTTCATCAGTTAATGCTAAAGGCTCAGAAACCCTATAGGAATTGACAAGCTTTAAGCCTGTAATATAATTGAGTGCTGCTAATTCATCTTCAAACCTTGACTTCAAGCCTGTCAATTCATCTTCTGTTAAAAAAAATTTATCCTTGGAAAACTCTATCAGTTCTGGATCAAAATCAACTCTTACATCATTAGCAGAACCAGCTATAGACCAAGGTTCTGAAAGGTTTACATCCATCAACAATCGGGCTAGCTTACCGCTAATGCCAACATTTTTATCATCGCTCAGTTTTAACTCTGATTTAGGCAACCCTAGCACTTCTTCGAAATAGTGCTCTACTATGTCGTATTTTTTAACCTCGTCAAAAGAGAAAAAGCGAACCTCTTTAAAAGCATGAGTTAATCGAAGCGCATCATCAGATTTATTTAAAAAACGCCGAGGACTCGAATCAATCCTGCCGGATTTAATACTTTGGTTCATCATTGAGCATGTAAAATCATATGGATTCCTTACGTAACATATAGGAATAATATTGTATCCTTTAAAATAAATCTTTAATTTTTCCAATCCTTCAAAGCTAAGAACACCTACCCCTTCACCACTGAGAATCAAATCTTCCTTCGAGTTTTGATACGATTCCAGCTGTTTCAAATAATCTTTCTTTTGATTCAAGCCGTTAATACCAAACCTTATATTTACATGAAATTTTTCTGGATCGCGATCAAATAGAGTTCGTATAACCACACCGTGGTTAGGCACAAAACGTCCATTTAAATCACGAAACGAAGGAACAACATAACCTGCTTTCTTCAAGAGGCTTTCATTTTTCACCAAAGCATTTTGAATGCTGGTTGTGCCCGTTTTATGAAAACCAACATGAAGGATTAACTTAGGTTTTTTATTCAAGCGATCAAACATTAAAAAGCGCTCCTAACAAAAGACATGATCCTATTATTTTTACGCATAGTAAGGGATTTCCACAGCACGTGATTCTATTTTCTATTCTTATAGACTGAACCAGCCTGAGCTAAGCTCTGCCCCCGCCTGATATTACACTGCGAGATATCTTTTCTAATAAAACGATTTATAATTCGAGTATGGTGAAACTCATCTTTATACCAATGCTATTAAATCGACTTACCGTCACTAGCAATCGATGTTTCTCTAACATAATAATTCGTCGATGACTCCGCAAGAACATAGATATCATATTTTAGAAGGAACCTTAGATTGAATCCCCAGTCACTTTTAACAGGGAACTACCGACCATAACACCCTATCTCCTCAAGCTCAGACCATTGAAAAAGAAAACTTACAGGCATGTCACGATAAACCCTCGCCACTTGTGGTAGCCTTAACGCTGTTAACTCATTATTGTAATGCTGCCTCTCTATTTCCTCATAACTTTCACCCAAATATTTGAGTTAGATGTGTCACAACACCTTGAACAACATCGATGGTATTTTGATTCAAGTACTCTATCCTTTTTTAAAAAAATCGAAGTAAAAGCCGGATGTACAGGATCCTTGCTACTAATTTAGTACAAACAGAGAACTGCAGACATCCATTTATCGCGATCTGTGCAAGCCGGTATTGCAACGTTAGTGCTGGGCGCGGCCGCCAACGTGCGCAACCCGTCATTGCCGGATCCATTTTATAATCAGTCCTGAGTGATAGACTAGCCCCTCTTTCAGGCGGTTGGGGTAGTGCCGATTAAATATCGAATAGGCGGTGCCCGCCCGGTCCAACGCATCATCCAACGGATTAAGATAGATCACCGCCGTTAACGGGCTCAGGGGCGAGTCCCACTGCCCCTAAACATAGGCCACGGCGCCGCCGTCCACCCGAATATTCTGGCCGTTAATAAAGCCCGCCTCCTCACTGGCGAGAAACAGCACCAGATCTGCTACCTCCTCACGTGTAGCCAGTCGCCCGCAGGGATTGGGGAAATCCTCGGCGAGGATATGCGGGAGAATGTCCTCCCAGTCCGAGCCCCAGCCTTTGCGCTCGGCCTTCAGGCGATAACCCGCCTCCAGTTCCGGCGTATGGATCAGGCCCGGCGACACCGTGTTCACCGTGACGCCCGTGCCTGACAACTCCTGCATCAGACTCACCGCCATTGTCGCGAGCGCCCCTTTTGCGCTGTAATAGTGCGGCATTAGCGGGCCGGGTCGATGGGAACCAACCGTGCCCAGGTTAATGATTCGCCCCCAGCCACGCGCCACCATACCAGGACTAAAGCCCCGCACTAGCCGGGCCACCGACAGCACATTCTTCTGGTACATCTCCAGCCAGTCTTCATCAACCGCGCTGAGCCACTTGCCGCGAGAGGCGGTGCCGTAGTTGTTGACGAGAATATCCAGCGGCAGATCGAGATCGCGCAGCTGCTCGCAAACGGCGTCGCAGCCCACGGCAGTGGCGATATCGCCAACGACCCAGTGGGCGCCCGGTATCGCCTGCGCACACTCCGCGGCACCGGTTTCGCTCGCGTTACTGTGAATGACCACAACCGCGCCCGCCCCGGCCAGCGTGCGCGCGATGACCTCGCCGGTATTGCGGTCGGAGCCCGTTATTAACGCGGCGTGGCCGGCAAGATCAAATTTCACGATGTACTCTCCTCACTGATACAACAATCACCCGACCGATAAGCGATCACGCCCTCAAGCCGAGCTGCAGCCCAACACCCTACCCTATCCTTCGCCACCTGCAACACCAGACCAGCGTCGCACTGACCCCGACGCTTGTACTGATCATCGGCTCGGCAGGCGACAGCATGTTAGTAGGCATTCTGTTAAAATCGCCCCTCTGCACGGCTATGATAAGCGCGTCTCTGGCCATGATTATCAGCATAGAACGGATACAGGGTTTGTCTGTTAGCGCCTGCTTAGAGAGGCGCCAGCAGGCGCTGACACGGAATCTTGACTAAGGTAGACCAATCACGGAAAATGCGCGGCTCTTCAGGGACAGTAAGTCCCGTGTTACTGTGGCTACGTAGCTCAGCTGGTTAGAGCACAGCAT
>CAJQQW010000315.1 GCA_905480565.1 uncultured Halioglobus sp.
AGGGCTGCATGCTGAGCCATGGTCGACATGGAAATAAACAAATTCTGTGCGAGCTTTTCCATCTCCTTCACTGCGGCTTCTGGCGCTACCAGCCAACCCAGGCGCCAGCCAGTCATGCCAAAATACTTGGAAAAACTGTTCACAACGAAGGCGTCCGGGTCAACCTCCAGAACGGACGGCGCGTCTCCCTCGTACACCAAACCGTGGTATATCTCATCTACCAGCAGGTACCCGTTGCGCGCACGTACTTCAGCCGAAAGCGCCGCCAGTTGCGGCAGAGACAGGGCTGTTCCAGTGGGGTTAGCGGGGGATGCCACCATGGCACCCACCGTATTGTGCGCCCAGTTCTCGGCAACGAGCTCAGCATTGAGCTGGTAATTGCTTACTGCGTCCACCGGCACCAGTTGCCCTCGCCCCTCAACCAGGCGCATGAAATGTCGATTACAGGGATAACCGGGGTCGCTCATCAACATGCCCTCTCCCGGATTCATCAGCAGGGCGGCAATCAGCAGGAGGGCCCCGGACGCGCCGGGCGTGACCATGATCCGCGAAGGCGGGATATCCAGTCCGTAAAGATCCTGGTAGTGGCGGGAAAGTGCCTCTCTGAGTGGCGGGATGCCCGCGGCTTGTGAATAGTGAGTGGCGCCCCGTTTAAGCGCAGCCCTGCCAGCCTCGATAATGGGCTCGGCCGTAGCGAAATCCGGCTCACCCGCAGCCATGTGCACGATATCCGCACCCGCTGCCTCTAACTCGGTAGCACGCGCCAATACCTCCACCACGCGGAATGGCTCAATCTCGTCGACGCGATCGGCGAAACCCCGTGAACGGCCTGACCCGGGTTTGGATTCCGGCATATAACAGTCTCATTGGCAGCAACGCGCTATTCTAACAACGACGACAAAGGGGTGACAGTAAGATGGAAATTCAATGTAGAAATAGTGGCGCGCATAGCAGTAATCTGGTAGTTTCACGGCCCTTGTAAATATGGCCCCGAGCCATCGTGCCGGATAGCCTCAATAACAGTGTGTCACTAGAAGTATGGGACAATAGCCATGCCACGAAATACCAAGACAGGGAAAGCACCCGCTAAGAAGGCGACAGCCAAGAAAAAGGCACCCGCCAAGAAAAAAGCACCTGCCAAGAAAAAGGCACCTGCCAAGAAAAAAGCACCTGCCAAGAAAAAGGCACCTGCCAAGAAAAAGGCACCTGCCAAGAAAAAGGCACCTGCCAAAAAATTACCCCCCAGAAAGGTGCCCGCCCGGAAGGCGGCGCCTGTTCGGAGAAAGGCACCGGCTCGCATCAAGTACAAGCCCAGCAATCCTGAATTCCAGAACTTTGAACCGTATCAGCCCAGCCGCGGCGAAGCCTACATGAACGAACCACAGCGCGAACACTTTCTCGGCCTGCTGCTTAACTGGAAGTCCGAGCTGATGCAGGAAGTCGATCGCACCGTAACGCACATGAAGGATGAAGCAGCAAACTTTCCCGATCCGGCGGACCGCGCCACCCAAGAAGAGGAGTTCAGCCTGGAACTGCGCACGCGTGATCGGGAACGCAAGCTGATCAAGAAGATCGACGCCACCATGGAGCTGATCGATCAAGACGACTACGGCTACTGCGAAGCCTGCGGCGTTGAAATCGGCATTCAACGACTGGAGGCCCGACCCACTGCCACCCAGTGCATCGACTGCAAGACTCTGGCCGAAATCAAAGAAAAGCAGGAACTGGGTTAATCCCCCGGGCGCTTATCGTGCCCGACTCCAGCACGCCCTACCGCGGCCGCTTTGCTCCTTCGCCAACCGGTCCGTTGCACCTCGGGTCGCTGATAGCGGCACTGGCCAGCTATCTTGACGCGCGCGCCCAGCAGGGCTCATGGCTGGTCCGCATAGATGATCTGGATCCGCCCCGCGAGGAACCGGGCGCAGCAGCTGGCATTCTGCAGAGCCTGCGCTGTCACGCGCTGCACTGGGACGAGGACATCCTGTACCAGAGTCAGCGCTCCCTCCCCTACCAAAAAGTACTCGACACGCTGCAGGCAAAAGGATTGTTGTTTGCCTGTGATTGCACGCGCACCCAGCTCGACGCCAATGGCAACTGCGGCGGCGACTGTTGCCGCCGCCAGACAGACATCACAGACCCGGCAGCGCTGAGAGCACACCTGCCGAAAGGCAGCGTTATTCGCTTCACAGACCAGCTCCAGGGCCAGCAGACTCTCGCCAGCGGGCAGCCCATTAACGACTTCGTAGTTCGGCGCAAGGACGGCCTAGATGCCTACCAGCTCGCCGTGGTAGTGGACGATGCCGCGCAGGGCATTAACCACGTCGTGCGAGGATCCGACCTACTGGACACCACAGTGAAACAAGTCTTCCTGCAACAGCAGCTCGGCTACCCAACACCGGTCTACTGCCATCTGCCGGTTATCACCAATTCGCAGGGACAGAAATTCAGCAAGCAGACGCATGCCCGCCCGCTGGACGACGATGTCGCTGCAGGCAATCTGCGCCTCGCGCTATCTTTCCTTGGTCAGCCGGATCCGCTGCCTGGTCTATTGCAGCCAGCCGAAATCCTGACCTTTGCCACTACACACTGGCAGCGTGATCGAATACCCGCGCGCGCGGCTATCGATGCGGCCACCATCGGAGTCACCTGAAAGACCCCGCAGCTTTACCCGCCCTGAGCGCTTAAGTATTATCGCCAGACCACTGCAGCAACGGCACAGGTAAAACTCCTGTCGCTTCGCTAACCAAAGGGGAATCACCAGCGTGTACATCAATCGCCTGTTGTTATTGGCCGCCGGAGCATTCCTGATTTTTTTCCCTGCCTTCGAAAACTGGATTATTAATTCAGAGGTGGCCTGGTACCGTCCCTGGCAGTTCTGGCTTGTGATTGTGGTGGCGGCTTACTGGAATCAGCGATCAAGGTATCCGGATGAGCTTTAGCCTCGCTCAGATATTGCTGTTTATTATCGCGTATCTGACGGGCCTGTTTGCCATCGCACACCTCGCCGACCGGGGGATAATTCCCGACCGAATCACCCGCCACCCTGCCGTTTATACACTGTCCCTCGGTGTCTTCGCAGGCGCTATGGCCAGTAATGGCGTGATGAGCCTGGCCTATGACTACGGCTACAATTTTCTACTCTACTATGTCGGCGTGGTGTTAATGTTCGTCCTCGCGGCAGTCCTCCTGGTGCCGCTGTTGCGGCTGTGTCGTCTCTACCAGCTCGCCTCTCTAGCCGATGTCCTCACCTTTCGCTATGGCAGCCCCGCAGTCGGCGCCGGCATCACGCTGGCAATGTGCATAACCCTGCTGCCACTGCTTGCGCTGCAAATTCAGGCCGTGGCGACCAGCATACAGATTCTCGCCGG
Organism: uncultured Halioglobus sp.; assembly: GCA_905480565.1. Classification (GTDB taxonomy): domain Bacteria; phylum Pseudomonadota; class Gammaproteobacteria; order Pseudomonadales; family Halieaceae; genus Marimicrobium. The sequence continues at coordinate 3,369 of CAJQQW010000315.1, forward strand.
AGGTAGCTCAACGCTTTCGCCAGAGGGCGAGCACAATGGATTGGCGTTTCTGTTCTGCGTAATTATCAGCGTGTTTTCAATGCTGTTTGGCACTCGGCACGCCTCAGCACAAGACCGCAACACGGGCCTCGTGACCGCCATCGCCTTTGAGTCACTGATTAAACTGGCTGCCATGCTGGCTCTCATGCTGGTCGCGGTGTTTGTCGTATTCGGCAGCTTCGGAGACATGGAGCAATGGCTTCTGTCGCAGCCCGAGGTGAGCGCGCAGCTAGCCCAGCCAATGCGCGGCAACAGCGGGCTCATACTGTTGCTCATTTTCTTCGCGGGCGCCGTGTGTATGCCGCACCTGTTTCATATGGCCTTTGCAGAGAATACCGACAGCCGCGATATGCGCGCTGCCACCTGGGGTCTGCCGCTCTACCTCATGCTACTTAGTCTTCCTGTATTGCCCATCGCCTGGGCTGGCATTCGCATGGGCCACACGCTGCCCCTAGATTACAGCGCACTGGCGATAGGCATGGTGCTGCAATCCAAGTCGATTAGTGCCGTCGCGTTTGTCGCCGGCATGTCCGCAGCCAGTGCAACCATTATTATCACTACGCTGGCTCTCGCGAACATGTGCCTCAACCATCTGGTGCTGCCGCTGCGACCCCTGCAGATTGAGCGGAACCAAAGCATTTACAGTCAGCTGAAGTGGCTGCGGCGCGCGCTCATCTGTGTTCTTATCCTGGCAGGGTATGTCCTGTTCGCTTTCCTGAATCTAGGCCAGAGCCTGACCCAACTTGCACTGGTCGCCTTCACGGGCACCCTGCAGTTTCTCCCCGGCATTATCGCCACTCCCTACTGGCCCAGGGGCAACCACTATGGCCTGCTGGCAGGTCTGCTGGGAGGCTTTGTTATCTGGTTCCTCGCCATGTTACTTCCGCTGGCTGGTGCCGACATTCCCATGCCCCTGCAAATTCTCCTGGGCGAGATCGCCACCGGCAATAACCGACAGTGGGCGACCACCGCAATCGTGTCACTGGGAGTCAACAGCCTGCTGTTTATGCTCGTTTCAATGTTTACGCGAACCGGTGAAGAGGAAAAAGTGGCGGCCGACATCTGCTCTATGGATGATCTGCCGCGCCCAACCCGAAAAATCCTGTCCGTCAACAGTGCGGCAGAGTTCGCCGCGCGGATGGCTGGCGCACTGGGTAAGCACACCGCGCAAGACGAAGTTGAGCGCGCTCTGGAAGAGCTGCAGTTTTCCATCGAGGAAAAGCGGCCCTATGCCCTGCGGCGTTTGCGACGACGCATTGAAACAAACCTCTCTGGCATGCTGGGTCCAAGCGAGGCCCACCGAATTGTGGAGAGCGCCATCCCGTTTGTCGCAAGTGACGGTGATAGGGAGCGGGAGGATTTTTATCTGCTGGAGCGCAACCTGGAACAATCTAAACCCCGCCTAACAGGGCTCGCCGCCGATCTGAATGACCTGCGCCGCCACTATCGAAAAACGCTGGACAACCTTCCGATTGGTGCGTGCTCAGTGGGCGAGGACGGTGAAATATTGATGTGGAACCAAAGCATGGTGCGCATTACAGGCGTCGCAGAGAGCGATATCCTTGGCTCCCTGCTCAGTTCTCTTCCGCTTCCCTGGAGCCGCATACTGGAAGAGTTTTTCCACAGCGATGCGAGCATGCGCGTCAAGACAGAAGTGACGCTGCCCGAGGGCAATAAGCGCTGGCTCGGACTACACCGGACAGCAACCGACACGCTGTCAAACAACAACACTCTAATTGTGGTTGAGGATATGACTGATGTGCAGCTTCTGGAGGAGGAACTCCTGCACAGTGAGCGACTGGCTTCGATTGGACGACTGGCTGCTGGTGTTGCTCACGAAATTGGCAATCCGGTCACGGGAATCGCCTGCCTTGCCCAAAATCTGGAGTATGAAATAGCGCCTGGCGAGATTCAACATATGGCTCAGGACATTCTAAAGCAGACCGAGCGAGTAAACCGTATCGTCGAGTCACTGATGCACTTCTCCCATTCAGGAACAAGAACCAGCGAGGCCACCCTGCGGTCTATCAACCTCGCGGACTGCATTGACGAGGCCATTCACTTACTGTCACTGGATCGCGAGACAAAGCCCGCCCACTTCGACAACCGCTGTGATCGTGAGCTGCTGGTAGTCGCAGACAGCCAACGCCTGCTGCAAGTGGCCATCAACCTGTTGTCTAACGCACGGGATGCGCGCACAGATGGCGCGGACGTCAGGATAAACGCCCGCGCCGATAACGAGCGTGTGCAGATTGACATCGAGGACAATGGTTGCGGGATACCCACCGAACAGCAAAATCAGGTTTTTGAACCGTTTTTCACCACCAAGGACCCCGGCGAGGGCACTGGCCTCGGGCTGGCATTGGTATTCAGTATCATGGAGGACATGAACGGACGCGTGAGCCTGACCAGCCCCCTCGGTGACGGGCCCTATCCAGGCACGCGGGTTACCCTGCAACTTCCCCGGGGCCGTTACGATATGGACTACGATTTGTAACCCTGCGTTACACAATACGCCCGCTTAACTGGCAAAAATTCCGGCCTGGTAGTATGTTGTGAAGAAGCTTCCCAGAGGTAACATGGCATGAGCACGATTCTCGTCGTTGAGGACGAATCCGTAATCCGCGTCGCACTGCGCAGACTGTTGGAGCGCCATGACTACGAGGTGAGTGAGGCTGGCTCGGTCCAAGAGGCCGAACAGAATCATGATCTGGCCTCGTTTGATCTGGTTATCAGTGACTTGCGCTTGCCGGGCGCGCCCGGCACAGACCTCATCCAGAAGGCCGGTGAAGTGCCCGTCCTGATTATGACCAGCTATGCTAGCCTGCGCTCGGCAGTAGATTCCATGCGCATGGGCGCGGTCGACTACATCGCCAAGCCTTTTGACCACGGCGACATGGTCAGCGCGGTGCAACGAATTATCGCGGACCACCCCACCGACCATGCCGTCAAGACCGGCGCAGTGCAAGAGTCGTCGAAACCGTCTGCCAATGAGACAGGCATGGTGGGCAATTGTCCTGCCATACTGACCTTGCTGGAGCATATCGAGCGGGTGGCGCCCACGAATTCTACCGTCCTGATTCAGGGTGAAACGGGCACCGGCAAAGAACTTGTCGCTCGCAGTGTGCACAAGCGCAGTCGCCGGGCCGACAAGATGATGATTTCGGTTAACTGTGCGGCCATCCCCGATACCCTGATTGAATCTGAGTTATTTGGCTACGAAAAGGGCGCTTTCACTGGCGCCAATGCCAGCCGCATGGGGTTGATCGAAGCGGCCGACGGCAGCACCCTGTTTCTTGACGAGATCGGCGAGTTGCCCATGGAAGCCCAGGCACGGTTATTGCGCTTTATCCAGGAAGGCGAGATCCGCCGGATCGGGTCCGTGCACTCACGCAAGGTTAACGTTCGCCTTGTTTGTGCGACTCACCGTCATCTGCAGAGCCTGTCCGCTGAGGGCCAGTTCCGGCAGGACCTGTTTTACCGGATCAATGTCTTGCAACTGACACTGCCCCCGCTGCGGGACAGGGGCAAGGACATCCTGCAGCTGGCGGAGCGTATGGTGCACGAGCAATCCGAGCGCCTGGGACGCCCTCGAATGCACCTATCGCCAAAAGCCATCCAGGCGATCACCACCTACCAATGGCCAGGCAATGTCCGAGAACTGGAGCATGCCATCGAAAGGGCCGTCATTCTCTCGGACAGCGACGAAATCGACAACACGGCCCTGGCCATAGATCTGGAACTGGTCAATATCAACCGTATCAGGGGTGAGCAGATCAGTATCGCAGACGAAACCGCCAAACCGTCCTCGCGTGAGCCCCAGGAGGACCTCTCTCTCGAGGATTATTTCCAACGGTTTGTGTTGGAACATCAGGATTCCATGAGCGAGACGGAACTGGCGCAAAAGCTGGGAGTAAGCCGCAAATGCCTGTGGGAACGCCGCCAGCGTTTCGGCATTCCGCGCAACAAGAGCAATAGCAATACGCGGGGTAAAATCGCCTCTGCACGGGGCAAATAGGCGTTACCCTGCAGCGCAACTACTCACTAATAGGGGTAATTCGGTAACGTTACCCAAGAAAAACTACATCCAGCGTAGACCATTAAATATCTATCTCTCTGTTTTTAATGACAATTATCGAGTTGGCACGATAAATGCTGCCTATGCTACAGCACGAAAAATAATAATAATCGCTGCCCGAATAAAAATAATAGCGCTGCACTATGGACCTGGATGGGGAAGATTTCTTCCCCGCATTTTCCATTTAGCTCATTTTCACGCCTCCAACCGGCGCATTACTGCCGATACTGTTGTGGGCGATCTGCGAGCAGCAATGATTAACCCTCGCAGACACTGGGCATCACTGCACAACCTTGGTTGTCTTCGCCTAATAATAAAATAGATGGAAATAAGAATAACGGATTGCGTGAGACCTGGATGGGGAGAGCTCTGTTTTCCCCATCATTCACTCCCTTCATGCAACGCCTTATTCAACTAGTCGCGCCATTGGCCTTGCAGCACGTTCCTGCCCTTGTGTGATAAACTGCGTGTCGGTTGAACACCCTCAACAGGTTTGAATCCGCTTGAATATCATCCCCCGGGATCAGCACTGCATCTCCCGTAAAAACATCAGCGACAGCGCCCTCAAAGTAATGTCGCGCCTGCGCAAGGGAGGCTTCCAGGCCTACCTGGTCGGCGGCGCAGTGCGCGATCTGCTGCGGGGAGCACACCCAAAAGATTTCGACGTCGCTACGGATGCCACTCCAGAGGCAGTCAACGAGCTGTTTCGCAATTCACGCATCATCGGTCGCCGCTTTCGCATAGTGCACGTGCGGTTTGGGCGAGAGATCATTGAGGTGACCACTTTCCGTGGGCATCACGACAGCACACCGGATACCGGGCCGGGCAAAGGTGCCAGCAAGCACCATTCGCAGCAATCTGCCAGCGGATTGCTGTTACGCGATAACGTCTATGGCACCCTGGCCGAGGATGCAGCGCGGCGCGACCTGACCATTAATGCGCTGTATTACGACTCTGCAAAGTTCGAGGTATTCGACCAGGTCGACGGCCTCGAAGACATGGTAAAGCAGCAGATTCGTATTATCGGCGACCCCGACCAACGCTACACCGAAGATCCCGTGCGCATGCTGCGTGTGCTGCGGTTTGCCGCCAAACTGTCTTTCGGCATTGCTCCGGACACCGCAGCGGCAATTCCGCGATGCGCGCATCTGCTGGAGCAGATTCCCTCGGCTCGCCTGTTCGACGAATTCCTGAAGCTGTTTCTCGGCGGGTACGCGGCCGCAACGCTGGATCAACTGATCCAGCACGATTTGCTGCGTTACCTGTTCCCCGAGTCCTGCATCGCCCTTGAGGAGCACCCTACCGGACAGGCCCTGGTAGAGGCCGCAATGGTTAGCACAGACGTCCGTATCGCGGCCGACAAACCGGTCACGCCCGCGTTTATTCTGGCGGCGCTGCTGTGGCCTGCGGTCGATAACGCGTTCCAGCGGCGCAAGGCAGGTGATGAGCCACCCATGGTCGCCATACATGGAGCGGGCCAGGATGCCATTTCGGCCGCTGCACAGCACTTATCTATTCCCAGAAGATTCAGCCAACCCATGCGGGAAATCTGGGAGTTCCAATTGCGCCTGCAGCGCAAAACAGGCCGCAAGGCGCTAGAACTTATGGAGCACAGGCGGTTTCGCGCGGCCTATGATTTTCTCCTGCTGCGGGAACAGGCCGGCGAGGAAACCGATGGACTCGGCCAGTGGTGGACAGAGGTTCAGACGCTGTCTACGGCAGAGCGGGAAGAGAAAATGGCATCAAAGGGCCGCCGCAACCGCCCCGGTCGCAACCGGACGCGACGTCCAAAGCAAACTGAATGATCTCGGCATACATCGCCCTGGGCAGCAACCTGGGCCATCCGTTATTCCAGCTACGCACCGCACTTGCCAGCCTGGCAGCACTGCCCCATACAGAACTGCAAAGCGTTTCAAGCGGCTGGCGCAGCGCTGCCGTGGGACCTGGCGAGCAACCAGACTACCTCAATGCGGTTGCCATGATTACGACAGAGCTCGCACCTGACGCATTGTTGCAGGAGCTGCAACACATCGAGGCAGCACAGGGTCGCGAGCGCACCGAACACTGGGGACCCCGAACGCTGGATCTGGATATTCTGCTGTATGGCGATCTAGTGATCAGCACCGCGCAGCTCACTGTTCCGCATCCCCGCATGGGAGAGCGCAATTTTGTTCTGTACCCTCTGCGCGAAATCAGCAACACTAACCTGCTGCCGAACGGCATGAAAATTGATGCCCTGCTGCGGGAATGCCCCGCTAACGGGCTGGAGAAAACCGCGTTCCCGCTGCGGGACGCGCATTTTCCAGAGAACAGGTAACCCACAGGGACAAGTGTGATTTCAAGCAACAAGGCTATCAGCGTCGAGCTAAAAGGGCGCACACCGCCCTCTTTCATCGCGGTCGAGGGCTCGATTGGCGTGGGCAAAACCACGCTGGCCCACAAACTGGCTGCAAGCTTCGACTGCGCCACCTTGCTGGAGGACGCGGAGGAGAATCCGTTTCTGGAACGTTTCTATAACAACCGGGAGCAGGCGGCCCTCGCCACTCAGCTGTTTTTCCTGTTCCAGCGTGCGCAAAAGATTCAGGATTTACGCCAGGCCGATATTTTCGCTCCGGACAGGGTCGCAGATTTCCTGATCGATAAGGACCCTCTGTTCGCTCGCATCAACCTCGACAGGGACGAGTACCAGCTGTACGAAAAGGTCTACCAACAACTGACCATTGATGCGCCACGGCCAGATCTGGTGCTTTACCTGCAGGCACCCACCGATGTGCTGCTGTCCC
>CAJQQW010000316.1 GCA_905480565.1 uncultured Halioglobus sp.
AATAGAGAAAATGGCGTCTGATATCTACGATGTTGTATTCATGGACCTGCAAATGCCTGAAATGGACGGAATAACCGCGACCAGGGAAATTCTTTCTCGCTGGCCCGAACGGAATATTCCAATATTTGCACTCACAGCCCATGCGCTGGCTGAAGAGCGAGAGAAAACACTCGCTGCAGGCATGTCAGACCATCTGACTAAACCGCTGGAGATCGAAAAAATTATTCAAGCACTCAGTAGTCATATGAGAAGTCCCTATCGAGCCAACAACACAACGTCATCCCAGGGGCCCCCATCAGCGCAAAGGCTCGACGAAGATACACTTCGCGCCCGCTTCAAAGGTGAAGAGCGAGAACTTCAAGATCTACTTGACACATTTATCAAGTCCTACGGGTCGAGAGGCCCCATTGAGTTGCTGATAGAGCAGGGGGAGACCGAAAAGGCTGCAGGTTTTGCTCACCAGGTCATTGGGTCGGCGAGCTACCTGGGTGATTCAGACCTGGCAGCGATAGCCCGTGAAACAGAGGCAGGTTGCAGGACAAATGACCGTCGGGCGAGTCACAAACTGGCTGTTAAATTTGACGCTGCGCTGAAACAGTTGATCGATGAAGCTAGAGTGCTCCGGCATCAGTTGGCTCAGGTCTTGTCGTCTTCTGTCGATGCAGCGCTCGGCTTGGAGGAATTGCTAGCGGACCTTGAAGTTGCGCTGGAAGAGGACGATTATCGAGCGGAGTCGGTTCTCAGGGGTCTGAAAGAGAAGTTGGGGAGCGCTTTTGCAGGCCCGCCGCTAGATACTCTGGAGGAACAAATTTCTAACACGGAGTACGATGAGGCGTTGCAAACACTGGCGTCTGTTAGGAAGCTATTAAATGAGCGATGAGACTGAGGACCGCTCAATTCTGATTATCGAAGATGATCCCTCGAACCGCAGAATAATTGCAAAAACTCTGAGCCCATTCTATCGGGTGGTTATGGCGTCGGATGGCTCGAAAGGAGTTTTGCGCGCAAAAAAACATCGACCCGCTTTGATCCTGCTCGACATAAATCTGCCAGATCAATCGGGTTTCGAAGTGCTAAAAACGTTGAAACAGAATCAGGACACCAAAGATATTCCGGTGCTGTGCTTAACCGCAGTCACCACAGAAAAAGAAGAAGAAAACGGCCTTTCACTGGGTGCAGTCGATTTTATTGGGAAACCGATTCGCCCAAAAATTGTTCTCGCGAGGATCGCTATTCACATTGAAATTGCCGCCCAGAGAAAGTCTTTGGAGAAACTTACCCAGCAAGATCCGCTCACAGGCGTCAATAACCGCCGAAGCTTCGATAAAGCACTAAAGGATGAGACGCGCCGGGCGAGGCGATCGCACGAACCTCTCTCGTTGATTATGGTTGATGTTGATCATTTCAAAAAGTTTAACGATAACTATGGTCACCAGAAGGGCGACGAAGTTCTTCGACTCGTCGCAACTGCTCTTGCAAGAGAAGCCAACCGGGCTGGGGACTTATGCGCGAGATACGGAGGGGAGGAATTCACAATTCTGTTGCCTCGAACAACAGCCGAGGCGGTACAATTTATCGCAGAGAAATGTCGCAAGGCAATCGTCTTGTTAGCCATTCCTCATGCCCATTCGGAGTCAGCTGAGTGCGTTACAGCCAGTTTGGGTTGTGCAACCTGGCAGCCATCAGGCGGGTCAGATGCTGCGGTCCCGAATTTGGTTGGTCTTGCGGATAAAGCGCTTTATGCGGCCAAAGAAAAAGGACGAAATCAGGTTTTTCCAGCGCTGCAGGGAACCTGATGCGATGAATCGATTTAATCAAATCACACGGATGGGTAGACGCTGGTGAGGTTTCATTCGCTTGATTAAAAATTTGTCTCCGGCTCCACATGGTAGCACTCTCACAAGTCACGCTGGCGCATCATATCCACCCCCCCCTGGATCAATAGAGACTAACCGGCCAGCACCGACCGGTATGGGCAGCTCAGGAGCGGTAAACTGTTGTTTACCTGAATCCAATACGTAACGTATAAAAACCACCGTCACCGGACCGCGTGAAGCCGTGTTGTTGAGATGACGGGTTTTGAGACACTCTCCGGTCCGCCTAGAATGCATACGCTGCTGTCACTCCATACATACGCGGTTCACCAAACTGATAATAGGGTTCGGTGACGTAGCCATTTCGGGGATCATTGCCAAAACTCCCGAAGCCGCGCACGGTATAGTCTTCGTCGGTCAGGTTACGGCCCCACAGCACTACGCGCCAGCTCTCCTGCTCCCAGCCCAGGCTGGCGTGCAGCAGGTTGTAGTCATCCGACTGTTCGGAGTGGCGGTCAGAGAAGTAGTATGCGTCCTTGCCTTCTACCTCAAGTCGCAAGAAAAAATTCCTCGGTAAATCGTAACGCCCTCCTGCCGCGTACTGGTACTTGGGCGCATGGGCCTGCTCGCGCCCTGACAGGTCTTCCTCGAATGCGTTCACATAGTCATCGAACTCTGCTTTCAGCAGTCCGACATTGGCCCACAGGAGTAGCTTGTTGGTCGCGCGCCAGTCAATTTCTATCTCGGCTCCGTAATTATTGCCCGCTGCCGCATTACTGGTGTAATCCACAAAAGTCGTGGCGCCACCGTCCTGGGGTATAAGCAGTGAACCACGCACTTGCTGATCATCGCGATCCATGTAGAACAGCGCGATGCGTGCCTGCAGCCGATTATCCAGCAGTAGGCTTTTAAGGCCCAGCTCGTAGTTGATGAGTGTTTCCTCATCAAAGGTGCTCACGGATTCCAGTGCGTTGATCACGTCTGGAGTGTCGGTGGATTCCACATTCGCCAGGATGGCGCCGTTTACGCCCTCCGCGCGGTAACCGCGGGACACTGAGCCGTAAACGAGGGTGTCATCGCGCCATTGATATTCCAGAGCGACTCTGCCACCCCACATGTCGTCATCAGGGTTGAAGTCTACGCCGTTATTGTCGCTGTAGTCGGTGTCACGGTACTCCCAGCGCAAACCGGTGATCAGCGTCAGCTGTTCTGTCAGTGTGGTATCGAGCTGCGCGAACAACGCGTAGCTTTCGGTATCGTTCTCGCTGGTGAAAAAGGGTGCGAAGGTATAGGTGCGATCGAGGTCCTCCTTGTTGCCAAGGTGGTAAACGCCCATCACCCAGTCGCTGCGATCGTTGAACAGGCGCGATTGCG
>CAJQQW010000317.1 GCA_905480565.1 uncultured Halioglobus sp.
CGGCGGGTGATCCGTGAGAAAGGCTCGGTTCAGCCGCAGTGCGCTGCACCAGCAGAAGATCTGTACCATCTTTTACCTGGTCACCGTGCAGGCAATCCAGCAGGCCTGCGCCCGTTGCCACAGGCGTGGTTCCACGGTCATGGTTATCGACGTGGTCCAGCGGCAAAGCGGTATTTAGTACCCACTTCGCCGCTCCGCATTCAGTCATTTCAGTCGCGGGTGTCACGGTCTGCGGTACCATAAGCCCGCCAAAAAAGCTGGCCATAACCACCTCGCGCGACAACAACCACACAGCGAGACGGCCGTTCTCCTGCATTCTCGCCAGCTGGTCCTGGTAAACCGCGCTTTGCTTGGAGCCGAGGTAAGCTGTCACCATTCCAACGGACAACATGATTCCCAACAGCATAGCGACCAGCAGCTCTACGAGGGTGAACCCCTTGCACGGCAAAGCAGCGGCATGGCAAGGTGGCGGCGTCATTAAAGCCCCGCCAGTTCAATACGCAACCGCAGAAACTCACGCCTCGAGCGCGCTGCGACCGGCAGCGTGTCATGCGGCTTTGCGACAGGGCAAGGCGCAGTAACGAGAGACCCTTTGGCGGCCAGGGGAAGCCAACTTACCACCACTTCCAGTACGCCATCATGCCCTTCCACACAGGCCGAGGGCGATAGCAAGACGCCGACTGGCACACCGGCCTCTTGCTCCCACTCACCGTCGAGGCCGCGCTGCCATTCCCGGAGATCGAAGTGTGCCAGTTGCCGTGGGGTGCAAGCTATCGCATGACAGTCTGGAAACGAATCCGCTGGTGCGTCACTCGCTTTGACGGACGTGCGCAACGTATAATCGTGAAGCGCACCAGGATTAGCCCTGACACGGGCGACCATGTCCCGGGCCAAAGACAATGCCACCGCACGCTGTAAGGCATCATAGCTGGCCTGCGCAGTCACGATTTGCGCAGACATTACACCCCACATCGCCAGCGTGAATAAAAAAAGGGCGACTGCGACCTCCAGCAAAGCAAAACCCGCGCTATGTCGGAACCCCATCGAATCAGTTCTGGCTATCAGCGCCGTCACGAAAGATCACCTCCTTTCATGCCTCATCAACCCAGTGAACAGCCTGCTCCGTCTTGATACAACCGCGCTCTACCCACGATGTTCAGAACGACGCTTATCGACGCGACAGCACCGCTCTGCGGCGGACAAAAGCGCAGCGTTCGATTCACGCTGGCTGTCCCGTCAGGATTAAAATTAATCAGTGTGCTGACCGTTCGGGTACCGAGACGATTCGCTACTGCGTATCCCGGGGGCAAACCCTCGAAACCTCTCAGCACCGTGTCGGTGGCGTCATCGATCACCCGATCACGGTTCGCATTGGTGAAAACGATCCAGCCATCCGCGTAAGTCCCGTAACAGCGGGCTAACCTCGTCCGATAAAGCGACGAGGGGCAAATACTGACCGTGTGATTCCTGAGAATGGCTTCGCTCCGCGCAAGACTCAACGCCAAAAGGAAGCGACTGGACGCCGCCCACAGGCGATTACCCTGCACAACCGACTGCATGAGTGGAGTGCCGAGCACCAGCGTGCTGACCAGTATCACCAGCGCCAACATCAACTCGACTAATGTCCAACCTCTCGCGGCGCGTTGCATTGCGTGCATGCTTCCAATCGACTGTTCCTGCGCACAAACATACAGGGACGATCGCGACAGACCAGCGCATGGTCGGATCTGGAGGAAAATAGAGAACTGATGATGTGCACCGTGGCGAATGCGCAAGGCGAAAATTCGGAACTGTCCGAGCGCACCACTGGATTCAGGCTTACAACCGTTAGATGTTCCTGGCGTCGATCTTTAGCTCTCGCGGCAGTGAAAACGTGATGTTTTCGGGGCGACCCGTCACTTCTATAGGAGCATCAGCGCCAAGTTCACAAAGCCCTTTTATGACCTCTTGCACCAATATTTCCGGCGCTGATGCACCAGCAGTAACGCCAATACGCGTCTTACCCTCGAGCCAGCTAGCCCTGATGTCGTCGGCACCATCCAGCAGATAAGCCTCGGCGCCCATGCGCTCCGCCAGTTCCCGCAGACGGTTGGAATTGGAGCTGTTCGGCGAACCCACTATCAGCATCAAGTCACAATTAGCGGCTAGTTGCTTCACCGCATCCTGCCGATTTTGCGTGGCATAACAGATATCGTCCTTGCGTGGCCCCTCTATGCGGGGAAAACGCTTTCGCAGAATAGCGATGACTCTGGCCGTGTCATCCATGGAGAGCGTGGTTTGAGTGACATACGCCAGGCTGTCGGAATCTTTTACTGTCAACGCGGCAGCCTGCTCATCGTCTTCAACAAGGTAGATTTCTCCACCCGCAGCACGGTCATACTGACCCATGGTGCCCTCCACCTCCGGATGACCACGGTGGCCGATCAACACGCACTCCCTGCCCTGCAGGCTGTAGCTGGCAACCTCGAAATGCACCTTGGTGACAAGCGGGCACGTCGCATCGAACACCTTCAGGGCACGATTTTCAGCCTGTACCCGCACGGCCTGTGAAACGCCATGTGCGCTGAAAATGACAATACTGTTATCCGGTATCTCCTCGAGATCATCGACGAATATTGCGCCGCGAGAGCGCAGGTCATCCACCACAAAGCGGTTATGCACCACCTCGTGCCGCACGTAAATTGGTGAGCCAAACACCTCCAGCGCGCGATTAACAATATCGATCGCGCGGTCGACTCCGGCACAAAATCCTCTGGGGTTCGCGAGACTAATT
>CAJQQW010000318.1 GCA_905480565.1 uncultured Halioglobus sp.
ATCTTCTCACATCATGCTTTGACAAGCCTGCGGCATGCTTTGTATCTCCTTCCAATGCTAAAGGCACTTTTCCACGCGAGACCGCGTATCATCTGCAATAGCGATCGTCATATATTCGAAACACCTATTGTGTACTAAAACGTTCGTCGCCGGCCCAATGGCATAAAAACCACTCGGGCGCTGCTCGCACTTCAACGTCGCTTGAAGCTGAAAATCGAGCCGTCGTCAGTGCCCCTGTGAAATCGGCTATCAAAAGTAAGCACTTTTGAACTGTTTCCGGACTTTTTGGCTCTGTTTGCCCGTAAGCGCGAGCATCAATTTACGTCACCCGAGTTCGTAGGGGATAATGCTGTGACAGGACTGGTGGCGCATACATGCTGGACATCTCCGCGTGCAGCTTTCACTCGTTCGCCCTTTTTAGGAGCATGTCATGTCTATCAGCGTTATTCAGTGGACCACAGGTCATGTCGGCCGCGAAGCGGTCAAGGGTATTTTACGTCATCCGGAGTTGGAGTTAGTGGGCTGCTACGCCTGGAGTGGCAGCAAGGTCGGTCAGGATGTTGGTACGCTTTGTGGTCTAGCGCCCGTGGGCATTACCGCCAGCGGCGACATCGATGCGCTACTGGCGATGGATGCTGATTGTGTTTGCTACATGCCAACCTTCCCGGATATAGATGAGGTTGAGCGTATTCTGGCATCCGGAAAAAATGTCGTTTCGAGCTATTTCATCAATGCCAGGTCCTGGGGAAACGACGTTCAGTCGCGCTTACAGAAAGCGGCGGAGACAGGTAACGTCAGTTTATTTGGTTCCGGTATATTTCCCGGCTTCGCAAATTTTGTCGCTGCCATCATGGCGCAAGCTAGCTATGGCTTCAAGAAGGTTCGCTTTCTCGAATCGGTCGATCTGTCTCACTACGAGGCTTTTGCCAATTACGCCAATCTTGGGTGGGGCCAAACACCGAGCGATCAGTGGCGCGATACCAGTGAGCAGGTATTAGGTACCTATTCAGAATGTATCGATGTAATCGCAAGCCTGCTCAATGTGCCTGTCTCCGGTATTCGTTTCGAGTACGAACACGCCACCACACCAGATGACCGCGAGTTTTTTGGTTTCCCATTACCTGCGGGCAGTATCGCGGGGCAAAAGTGCCGGTGGATCGGCAGCGTGGGCGATAACGATGTCATAGAGTTGGAGGTTGTCTGGAATGCAGGAAAGGGACTCGAGCCTGAGTGGCCCGTGCGCCATGGCTACACCATGGAAATTGACGGTGATCCGCAAATCCATACGCGAGTGAAATTTATTCCGTCCGAGAGTCAGATGCAGGGTGGACGGCCCGCTGATTTAGCCAATGTTGTAACAGCGATGCCCGTGATAAATGCGATTCCTGCCGTATGCGCGGCTTCAGCAGGGATACAGACCTACGCCGATTTACCCTTGATCAAACCCTACTATACGCCCGACTAATACCCGCCTTACTTAACGGATACTGGCAACCTCGACGGTCCATCAGCAGCTTGCATATGCTGCGTCATTTTGGTCAGCATCTCAGGCAAAATTTCTTCCGGTAAGTCGTGCCCCATGCTGTTAAATACAACGAGTTCTGAACCTTTAATCATTTCGGCTGTGTGCTCTCCATGGGGGGGTGGCATCAGAGTGTCCAATGCTCCGTGGATCACTAGCGTTGGACGAGAAATGGTCGCGACTTCCTCCGAACGATCGCCAGTCTTGAAAACAGCCATCATCTGTCGCCCCATCACTTCGGGATAAAAGCCTCTTTCCACCATCGCGGCTCTGCGTTCGGCAGCATCGTCGCTGTTAGTGGCCGTTCCGCGCAAAGAATTAGACGCCTCGGCGCTCGGCGGGGGCAAGTGTGGTGCGCCGGTAGTGGACATAATCGAGACAAGGCTGCGAGTTCGCTCGGGATAACGCGCTGCTATGACCTGCGCAATCATCCCCCCCATGGACGCTCCAACGATATGCGCGTCCTGCAGTTCCAATACATCCATTAGCGCGATTGTGTCCGCGGCCATATCGTTCAAAGTGTAAGGAGCATCGACCGGCGCGCCCAGCTGAAACTTTAACAATTGCCACCAGAGAGTTGGCTGACCCCAGTCATCAAACCGGGTACTCGCGCCGGTATCACGATTGTCCAGCAGGATCACCCGAAAACCCTTGTTCTGCAGCCCCTGCGCCATCGCGTCTCCCCAAACCACGTGAGACGCTCCCAGACCCATAATCATGATAACCGCAGGCTGCCCCAACTCTCCAAGGCTTCGATATGCGATCGATATGCCATTGGCAGACGAGATCTCAAGGGGCTGCTGATCGAGATACTCCCGACTGAATTCGGCTCTTGCCGGACATGCAAATACCAAGAGAGATAGCAAGACAGAACGGATCATGATCGATTATTCCAATTTCATTAGAAGCACAACAGCGACCTCTACAGCGTCAGACGCTGTTTACCTCCCGACGCACTGTTACTAGGCTACAGGATCGAATAAACCCACACAAATCCGATCAGCTGGAGCTGGTGATGCCTGCTTTTTTGCCCAGACTGTGGCCTAACATCTTCCTCGTCACAACACATTTTGCGGAAAAATCAGCGCCCCGAATCGCGCGCACTTCCACTCCCTGTATAAGGCTCAGTAAAATCACTACAAAAAAGCCACTGCCACAAAATATCGCTGAGAGTTTGAGGTTTCAACAACAGATAGCGACAGGAATCGGCTTTGGGTAATGGAGCTGCCTAGATATACGGCGCCATCATCACGGCGGAATTCGATCACAAGGGTCTGGTCGCCAAGCAGATCCGGCTTTGAACCACATTGAGGACCGTGACTGCATAGTCTCTAAGCAGAGAAACTACTTGACCTAATTGACTTACTCTACGCCTCCCTGAATAGTGCTTGCCACTCTACACAGTGACCATAATGACTTCCTGGGGTATGACAAGCCCGGTTTTTACAAGCCTGGCAAAGCAGACATTATCTTATGCTGCTTCTGGACGTCCTCTCCCATGGCGGGTAACGTAATGCGTTTAAACCTCTTATTTTCATTTGCCGAAAAAACAGGCGCATAGTGTTCTCATTTTAGGATCGAGCCAATGAATGTACTGACTATCAATACCGGTTCTTCCAGTATCAAGTACGAGTTATTGGATGCTGCAACCGGTTCACCGATCACAAGGGGTTTGGTCGAGGGCCTCATGACGCCCGAAGAATTTCAGGAAGGAGTGAAGTCGCTTATTACTGTGGCGCAGCAGCATACAGTTGATGCGGTTGGCCACCGCGTCGTTCACGGCGGCAACACATACAGCGACGCCGTGCGGATTGACAATCAGGTGATTGACGAAATCGAGCACTGGAGCGCCCTTGCGCCTTTGCACAATCCCCGCAATCTGGCTGGCATTAGAGCCCTGATGTCTGCGATGTCAGATATCCCGCACGTGGCAGTGTTCGATACTGCTTTTCACGCCACGCTGCCACGTCGAGCCAGTACTTATGCTATCGACCAGACAATGGCTGTAAAACATAAAATCCGGCGTTATGGTTTCCATGGCACTTCACACCAGTACGTCGCCCAGGAAGCTGCAAAGTTTATGGGGCGGCCGTTAGAAGAGTTACGCCTTGTGTCGCTACATCTTGGCAATGGAGCCAGCGCGTGTGCTATTGAGTACGGCCGCTCGGTAGAGACCAGCATGGGGATGACGCCTTTGGAAGGGCTGGTGATGGGCACCCGCAGCGGTGATATTGACGCCGGAGTTTTACTCGCAATGTTGCGCGATGAGTTCGACAACGTGAATGAATTGGACGATTTTCTTAATAACTGCAGTGGCTTGAAAGGGCTCTCCGGCCTTGGCAATGATTTGCGAGAAATAGAAGCTGCGGCCGCCGGCGGTGAAGATAGTGCCAGGCTTGCTATAACAGTCTTTTCGCACAGGGCGCGCAAGTATATCGGTGCGTACACCGCTGCAATGGGCGGCCTAGATGCTGTCATACTGACCGGAGGCATCGGCGAAAACAGCGCCACTCTGCGTCACCGCATCCTCCAGCGCCTCGATTTTTTTGGCATTACTCTGGACGAAGACCTAAACGACAGTGCACGTGTTAGCAACGAAAACCGAGTGGAAAATCTGTGTCAAAGCCACTGCCGCACCCCGGCTCTTGTGGTCAAGACTCATGAGGAAGGCATGATCGCGAGGCAAACAGAAGCACTTTTAAGGCTAGGAGCGCCTGCTCAGTTTGCGATTCCTATCGCTGTGAGCGGTCGCCACGTTCACCTGGACAGAAAGGCCTTCGCGAGGCTTTTCGGAGCAACAGCCGAACCCACCCACTACAAAGACCTGTCTCAGCCTGGACAGTACGCCTGTAGAGAAAAGGTGGACCTGGTGGGCCCGAGAGGACGTATCGACGGCGTGCGCTTGCTGGGCCCGCTGCGATCTAAGAATCAAGTAGAGGTGTCCCGCACTGATGAATTTCTGTTGGGGGTTGACGCTCCCGTGCGCGACTCAGGTCGGGTAACGGGTTCTGCGCCGATCAGACTGGAGGGTCCTGAAGGCGCGATAAACCTTTCCGAAGGCCTTATTTGCGCTCGCCGTCATATTCATATGCACACTGATGATGCGGAACGTTTCGGCGTTAATAATAGGGATGAAGTGGAGGTTGCTATCACCGGAGGCCCCCGTGACCTTATTTTCGGTGACGTGCTGGTAAGAGTGAGTCCGGGCTACAAACTAGAAATGCATATCGATACCGACGAAGCCAACGCAGCTGAATTAGCCTCTAATAGCAGCGGCAATCTCGTATATACCGATGTTGATTCGGCTATCGCGGAGCTCAGGGTAACTAAGACTCGGACGGGGGGAATCTAGCAGCAGAGTTGTTTGACGCTACTTTCTTCTTCAGCCAAATATCCAGTAGCTCGCCGGGTTATCCGGACAAACTCCTGGGCCACACAGGGCAAATGTTGACAAGGAGTTTATAACAATAATGATCAGGAACATGATCACCGCGACTTTACAAAGCCATGGCTGAGCCTTCAGCGGCAAAAACCCATCGTCGTTTACATACTGCCGTGCGAAGCTGGTGATCACTGCGAGCACTGCCAAAGCCACAACAAACCAAATGAACGCCCATGTATAAAAATGATAACCCAGGAACGGTGCGCCGTAGGGTGGCGTGCCGGGTATCACGTGCAGGCTTACCTGACGCAAAGCTACCGCACCACCTACTAACGCGGCTAGCATAGAGAAGCTGTAGTGAGCGGGCCGAGGCCCCCGCATAACATTGAGCAAGACTCCTATGCCCACTGCAACGAAACCTATGCGCTGCAGCAGGCATAGGGGGCAAGGCAACTCGTGAGCCACAAATTGATCAAGCAACGCAAAACACAACATCCCGCTGATAACGATCAATCCCATTGCATTCAATTTTCGATATACAGACATAGGAGACTCGCTACAGCAGAATGCTCAACGGATCGCTCGCATGGTGCATGAACCACATAGCGGTTCCTACAAGGCATATATATGCGCCTACCAAAATATACTTTTTTTCCCCAAATACGACGCCGCATGCAACCACAAGGAACAGTCCAAACAAAAGTGCCATCATACTATTCTTCTCCAACTGCGCTTCCGTGGCCATTCTAACTCTTCTTGCAGTACTTGATGCACTAATATCTTCATACTGTACCAGCCGATCATCTGTTCTTTGAACATCGACTTCAAACATATCCCATAGCACAAAGCCCGTGCGGCACCCTCGCTTCATCATGATCCGCAGCGCCGGATGGGCTATTAAGCGGCTGTGGCACTGGATTAACAGCCGAGTTCACCGCACACTCAATCGAGGTTTTCGCCAACTCACAGCCCGCATCCGAATATATGCCATCATCGAACAAGTCCCGCAAGAAACCGGGGGTACAACCCAGAATATCACTAGGTAATCAACGATACTTTGTAACGGCTTGGCTGCATTAAACTGCACTAATGAAACATATTTTCTGCTCGAACCCCCATCACAGGGTAATCCAACAGACACACGGCTCCGTACTTCACTTATCTCCTCACATTTTGATTAATTTATGGAACTTATTCGCACCAATCTGATAAGACAAGCACTCGACTCTGACCTTGTGGTTTCCCTCCTCAAACGCACCGTCCCCAGACTCGATAAAGCGCTTCTTCGTGGCTCTCGCGGTTGGCTCAATACGGGCCTGCAGGCGGTTGTGCTTCTTCGCACCACCGGCGCAAAGTCAGGCGTGGAGCGCGAAATCGCCACGCTCTGCATGCCGATTGGTCGTGACCTCGTGCTGGTCGGGTCCAACTGGGGGCAGGATCGCGACCCCGCCTGGATTCACAATCTGCGGGCGCATCCAACCGCTCACATAACCTACCGTGGGTTCAGTGGTGAAGTGATAGGACGGGAACTCAAGGGACGGGAACGCAGCAGCATGTGGCAACACCTGGTGCACTATAATCCGCAGTACGGTGTGTACCAGAACAACACCCAGCGCCGTCTGCCTGTCTTTCTCATGCACAGGCCAGACTAGCATCAGCCCCGCAGGCTGCCTGGTGATCAGTACCGACTGCACCCCCTTTGTTGCCATTACCTGAGCTTGCTGAGCAGGTCCAACCCCATATCGCCGCCATTCAACCTTAATTTCACTGACTTTACCCTCTTTGACCATTCCCGCCCTGAGTGCGGCGTTGTGTTGGTCATTATTCTAAGAGTCTCAACAATTTAGGCGCTCGGAAACAGCTGTATACTGCTCAATAGCGTTGAGCGAGCTATATTTCACACAAGGGATATCGACCCTCTTACGTCGTGCTACTTAAACACTATACAATGCCAGCAATCCTGTCTGGAGTGTCGCCAAAAACTGCTCCTGATCTTGCTATCCGAAGAACGGTACTATTTATGCACATCCTCTCACTCACCGGTACTAAGCGCTTCACTATTGCCTTTATTTTTTTGCTAGCACTGGGTTGTAGCGACAGCGCCGACCTAAACACCCTGAATAACGACGAGGCGGAACTCACCCTGAAAAATCGTTCTATTTTCCCAGTGGGCAATGTGATTTATGCGGAAGACGATTCAAGATTTACTGCATACCAACCCAGCTACAATGACGTGCTTGACATTATTGCGATGGAGTTCGACTACGTCGGACATGATGAACTATTTCGCATACGTGAAACTAACCCGACCCCGTTTTCCAGTAATTACAGCCGATTGGACGCGTTTGTCGAGGATGCAACCAGCAAAAATTATCGTATACATGGTCACAATCTGCTTTTTTATTCTGACATCGGATCCGACAGCTGGATTGCCGAGTACCGGGAAGGCAAGGTATGGAGCAGAGAACAATGGCTTCAATGGTTCGAACGATATGTCAAAGATAAGGTGGGACGTTACAAGGGGCGAGTAGCCTCGTGGGATGTCCTGAACGAACCCTTGGCCAGAGTTATTGTGGATGATCCGGAAGCTCGCAATGTGTTTATAGATTTAGCCGGAGAAGATATTTACGCCAAGGTTTTTCGATGGGCGAGGGAGGCTGACCCCGAAGCGAAACTTGTACTGAACGAGTTTTTCCTGGGTCCTGGAGGCAACAAAAAAACAGAAGATTTAATAGATCTCGCCAATCAAATCGGACGTAGCGGAGGCCAAGTTGACGTTATCGGCTTTGAGGGCATCTATATATTCTCTACCCTGATTTTCACCAGCTATTCCTACAATTACGATCGATTTAAAAAAGCGGCGGATGCCGGCTACATGGTGACCCTTTCAGAACTAAACGTTGCGCTGAATATTTATCCCGCTGCAGGCAAAAACCAAAACCAAACACGCTTGCTGCACTCGATCCAGCGTAAAGCCTTTAACAACATTATCAGAGCCTATATCGATGCAGTACCAGAGAAACAGCGCTGGGGTGTGGTGACGTGGGGCGTGCCGGATTATCAAGGATTCACGCGATTTGGAGATATTTTTAAATCCTTCAGAGCGCCCGGAGGAGGCTCGGAATGGCCGCTGCTCTGGAACGATAGGCTACAGAAAAAACCCGCCTATTACGGCTTTGTTAATGGCCTTAAGCGCATTGAAGAGCCCTTTATTTATAACGCTGTCTACGAGGAGGGCGATCTGGTTGATGACCAATACCTTATTGGAGATTTCAAGGAGGCACTTCTTGATCAACTTGAAGACGAATGGGTTGCACTGGCTATCGTGCCTGCCTCCGGCGGTGCGGAAGAGGTTTATTATGACGAGGTCAAGCGAGAGATTCTAGCTAGTCAACACTAGCGCGAAGAAGCACATGGTGCACAAAACACTGTCTATTGACTCTCAGCCGTGCGCAGACACCTAACAAGTCATATGTTTGCCTGTATTTACTGCCTAAATGATAGAGACATATTGAATACAAAGACTCGCGTCTATTCAATTCATAAACAAGAGGCACGCCCTTATGACTGACAGATATATTAGACACTTATTTGTCTCCCTGCTCACTTTCTCGGCCCTGCTTTTTGGAGAAAATGGACTAGCGGTGACTGATGATACCGGCGCCGAGGAAGATGAATGGATAACCTGGGTGGCACCCTATTTGTGGGGCCTGTCATTAAGCGGTGATGCCCAAGTCGGCGATAAAAAGGGAGACGTCGATATCAGCTTCAGTGAAATTCTGGACGATATAAATATTGGTGCGATGGGCTTTATCGATGGACGGAAAGACAGAATTGGTTATTTCATCAACCCTATCTACTCTCGACTTAAAGCCAAAGAAAATGTGGACGGTGAAAAAGTCGATGTGACTAATGATTCAGCAATAGTGGCAATAGGGGGTTATTACCGTTGGATTGACACCAAGGTTAGTGGTCGCAATGGTGATGGCACAGGGCGCCTGGTGGTAGAGCCCTACGGTGGCGTCCGATGGACATATTTGCGTGTTAAAGTCGATGTCGACGGGAAGGGTCAGGGCGAAAAAAGCGAAAACTGGCTGGATCCTATTGTGGGTAGCCGACTTATGTATGTCTGGGATCCCCGCTGGGATATCGCCTTCGCTGCAGATGTAGGCGGATTCGGCACCGGATCAGACTCCGCATGGAACATTCATCTGCTTCTCGGATACCGGCTTCAGCTTTTCGGTCGCGAAGCGATTATTCGTGGCGGATATAGAGCATTGCACCAGGAGTATAAGACAGGATCAGGACGTTCAACTTTTAAGTGGGACGTAACCCAAGAGGGACCGATCGCGGGTATCGCCCTAAAGTTCTGATCCGGGAGAGGCGTGAGTTCGCTTGCCAACACTCTAGCGGACCAACTTGCTGTTAGTCACGTATCTCGCTTGTTCGCGGGGCAATTATGCGATGAAAACGGGGCCATACTGACGGCCGGCGCAGAGCCAAAATCCGTCTCAAATCTGATACATTGCCATTTGCCAACCGAGCCCCGCCGACTGCCTGTGTATATGCAAGTATTTTTCATGAAATACCTGAGGAGTCTAGTTTTTTGACATGATCGAGTTCGATCAGGCAGCACAGTGATTCAGGGATACGCGTTGCTGCACTTCCTATGCCATTATCACCCAGGTGCTATCTTGGCAACGGTCATCCGTATCATAAAAACTAACGTAACCGTTACAACTATAAAATTAAGTGAGTCCTAATATGAGCAAAATATTTCCCCGTGCTGCCCTTGTGAGCGTCCTGTTCAGCGTACTCCTCATAGCTTGCTCTGATAGCTCAAACAACAACAACGACCAGAATCCAGACATTCTTACGAAAGATCGCGCCTTCTATATCTTACCTCCGGGCAACTACGGTGGCATTCCCACCAATGAAAATTCCCTTGACCAGCTCCCTCTCTACGATGGCTTAACACCACTTCGCGGCGATGTAACAGACGCCGACATCGAAGCACTTTTTTTGCCAGAGGATCTGCAGCCAGTGGGTGACACTGTGGAAGAGGTAACCGGGCGCCCCGGCCTCACCATTCTTTATGACAGCTTCGGCGTTCCCCACATCAGTGGTGAAAGCCGCGCTGACCTTGCATTTGGCGCGGGCTGGGTAACCGCAAGAGACCGCTTTTTACTTTTGAGCCTTGGACGCAACCCTGCGAGGGCAGCGGTAGCAGACATTCCTGGAATCAACGCGTTTTCGCTCGTTACAAATCCCAGCGAGGCATACATACCCAGCGAAGCCACAGAACAACTCGTTACAGCGCAGCAGGCGCTCATCCTTGAGGTGTATGGAGCAGAGGAAGGGCAGCAAATTCTTGACGATGCACAAGCTTACGCGGATGGGTTGAACGCCTACGAAGCCGCTAATGGCATTAGTAATCCGGAGCCTTACAACGTTAATGACGTGATCGCGGTAACCGCATTTATTGGGTCTATTTTTGGCGCAGGCGGCGGCAGCGAAGCAAGCAATGCTGAATTCCTCTCTACGCTCGTTCAAGGTCTGGGTGAGGGGCAGGCGCAGCTTGCCTGGGAGGATGCAATGCTCTTTGGGGACCCGGAGGCTCCCACCACCATTGATAAGCGCTTCGATTATGGTCCCATAACGGGTGGAGATGTGACCGGTAGTGTCACTATCGATGCCGGTTCTGTTGTCAACCTTGACCCTCGCCAGCCAGAATCGACTAACACCGGGCTTGCAGCAGAGGGCAGCAACGTACTCTTCCCCGCCGCGGGGTCACCTCCGGATCGTCAGGCCTCAAATTTTTTGGTCGCCAGTGCTGAAGTCGCAGCCAGAGATGCAACCCTTGCTGTAATGGGTCCGCAACTGGGGTACTACTATCCCGAAATCGTTTATCAACAGCATTTATCCGGCCCGGGTATTGAAGCTCAGGGTGTCGCCGTGCCTGGGCTCTCCATGTATTTGTTGATTGGACGCACACAAGATTATGCCTGGAGCCTGACCTCTGCCAGCCACGATGTGCGGGATGTGTTTGCAGAGGTGCTATGCGAGCCGGATGGCAAAGAGCCAACTCGCGATTCACTGCATTATGAATTCGACGGTGTGTGTACGCCATTCAATATTTTCAACGCGGGCGAGCTTAACGGGGTACCGCTTGTCTATCCTCAGTCCATCCACGGTAATGTCATTGGCACTGCAACGTCTGACGGGCGACCTGTCGCGCTGACTCGCAAGCGTTCAACTTTCGGCCGTGACGGCCTTAATCTGGGTGCACTGAAAGCCATGACCGAAGGCAAAGCGAGCACACCAGAGCTATTTTGGGAAACCGCCAACAAATTTGGTTTTACGTTTAATTGGGCCTATGCCTCACGCAAAAGCACCGCGTTTTTCTCTTCCGGTCGCTTGCCAGTCAGAGCGGACGGCCTTGACCGACGCCTCCCGACGCTCGGTACCGGGGCGTACGAATGGCAGGGGTTCCTGACTCAGGAGCAGCACCCCCATTCGCTGGATGGGCCTGACAACAGGCTGTTAAACTGGAACAATCAGTCAGCGCCCGGCTTCATGCACGGTGATGGCACACCCTACGGTTCTGTTCACCGGGTGCAGCTCTTTGACCAATTCCCCAACAAGGTAGGGCTCGCGGGTGTGGTTGGGATCATGAATCGATCCGCCACTGAAGATGTCCGATCTCCCGCCTGGCCCATTGTCAGCGAGCTGTTGCGGGGCAGCGAGGCGCCCACTGTGCTCGCCGGAAAAATCGTAGATCTTCTTGATGCATGGGTCGCAGATGATGCACCGATCCTCGACGCAGACAACGACGGTTTCAACGATTCGGCGGGACCCTCAATTATGGACGCTTTATGGGAACCGCTGAACAGGGCAGTCATGCTCCCCGTTTTCGGCGATACCGTTGACGCACTGGACAACATTCGAAATCTGGGGGGCAATGATGGATCCAGCTTTATCTACAAAGACTTGAGGACTCTTTTGGGGAAAGAAGTACAGGGAGCATATAATTTACAGTACTGTGGCGCCGGGCAGCTGGAATCATGCCGGGATTCCTTATGGGCTGTTGTTGAGATCATAGGCGAGCAGCTTGCATCCGACTTCGGCAATGCTGACCCCAGCACATGGCTCAGTCGGGGAAGGCTCACCTCGTTCACACCAGGCCTGATCAGCAATACTTTTAGAGCCACCAATCGTCCTACGTTCCAGCAGGCCCTGGAGTTTGCTCCTCAGCGCCCCGACGGCACATAGCCGGCGGCGCCCAACAACGTCTGATTTACGACCCCTCATGGGTCGCATACACCTGCTGCAGGCTAACGCAACAGTACGCATAGTCGAGCAGCAGCTGTACCACTCCCTCTTAACTGCGTCGGTATTGGCCGCCGCTCATGCGCCGCTACTCCAGCGCTAGTTCCTTCCTTTCCCACATATACAAAAACCGCCAAAGAGTTGCACAAACCAGTGCATGGTCAATCTTGCCATCCAATAGCAGCGGCTTCAGCGTATCGATTGGCACGAGTTCAACCTCTGTTTTTTCTGTTTCACTGGAATACTCTGAAGGAGTGGTCTCTGTTACGAAGCCGTAAAAGGTGTATAGCGTATTGTTGAAGAGGGCGGGATTCGGATTTAGTTCTCCCAGACAATGCGCGATCTTCGCGCTATAACCTGTCTCCTCATGGCACTCGCGCAGTGCCGCCTCCGAGGGACTTTCTGTCGGGTCATTCATCCCGCCAGGTATTTCGAGCGTTACCTGCTGGCTACCGTGCCGAAACTGACGAATCATCACGATTTCCTCCCTTTCGGTAATTGGTACAATATTCACCCACGCCTTGCTATCGATGAGAACAAAGTTATGTGTTTTTCCGGTATAGGGGGACACATCAATCACTTCACAGAGGTCCAGAATACGCGTTTTCTGCACTGGGGTAGTTTGCTGTCGTTTCCAGTCTCTTATCATAGGTTCATCCTATCTATTTTGAGTAGATAATCGCAGGAGCAAAACCAAAATTATCGGTTATACTGTGGAAACCGCCCGCCTGCCAGCAAATTCAATTCGACACACTAACTCGCAGCAGGCTCTTTTAACTAATTGGGGATGAACAATACTATGAACAGAATCCAGAAAACCATCGTGCTACTTATCGGAGCAGTCATGCTGAGTACCTATGGCTGCAGCAAAGACGACGCGAGCCAGGCTGCCAGCAACGCTGCCGACAGCATACAGCAAGCAACTGATAGCGCAAAAGAAGCTGCTGGCGACGCAATGGATAAGACCGGCGATGCGCTCAGTGATGCGGCGAGCACGGTCTCTGAGAAAGCAGATGACGCGTGGGATGCCACGGCAGACGCAGCCAGTAAAACGGCTGATACTGTTTCCGAAACTACGGAAAATGCCTTGAAGGCCACGGGTGAGGCTGCCAGCGATGCGGCAGATGCTACCAGCAGTGCGGCCAGCAATGCCGCGGATGCTGTTACCGAGAAAGCCGGAGATGCCTGGGATGCCACGGCCAAAGCCGCCGGCGATGCATCGGACGCAGTAGAAGGCGCCGCCGACGATGCCATAGAAGCTACGGAAGACTCTGTAGACAAAATGAAAAAATAGGGACACTGCGTCTAAGCTCGGTTTCTATTGTGCACGCCGCAGCCGGGCGCAGTCGGCTCTATCGCCGCTCTTGTAACCACTGGACGATGATACTCTTGTCGTCCACTGGTTTTTCAACTCGCAGCGGTTGGCGCAACCCGCCCGCTCGCCGATGTTGACACTCACGGTGAATAGCATCGGCACATGCCCTCGCAACTCCGTCATTCCCTTTGGTTTGCGCCGCGCGTAATACATTTTCGA
The DNA here is from genome assembly GCA_905480565.1 of uncultured Halioglobus sp. GTDB lineage: Bacteria > Pseudomonadota > Gammaproteobacteria > Pseudomonadales > Halieaceae > Marimicrobium. The sequence continues at coordinate 13,768 of CAJQQW010000318.1, forward strand.
CCATTGACACAAATTCAGCGGCCGCTTTTTAGGCGCCTCCATCTTGACCGGGCGCGCTCAGCATGCGCGCACTCGTGTTCTTGTGATATTTTGTGCAGATTACTCTTTAAATTACTGATACTTAGGACTTTTACAGGTCAACTCGCGCGTGCCCAATAAGTGTCTAATCTAGATAAAAAGACCAGGGCGGGCCCGTTTCGATTCGCAACAAAAAACGCTGTCCCACTTCCCACTTACCACTCTTCACAACGCGGCTTCAGTCTGATACTTTTTCAAAAAAACGGCGTCTCAATATAGTAGAAAGTCAAACAAAACAGGTATCTTTTATGTTCACTAAAGTGCGTCCCCCCATCGTCTCTGCCCTTGTTATAGCCGCATGCATCAGCATGCCCGCGCATCCCCAGGACGCTGGAACCCCGGACCCTGATCTCTTAACAAGAATCTATCCAGGTAAAGCCTATTCACCCTACGCAGAACGCGAATTTCCGAGTCAGGTCTATTGGGGTGAAGCTCATCTCCATACGGGCTTGTCATTAGATGCCGGTCTTTTCGGTAACGTCCTCGGTCATGAAGATGCTTACCGCTTTGCCAGAGGAGAACAAATACAATCATCTGGCGGGCTTCAGGTAAAACTTGGCCGACCGCTGGACTGGCTTGCTATTACAGATCACTCAGACATGATGGGTATCGCTACAGATATCCAGAAAGGAGCACCAAATATTCTGGCCAACCCCAAGGGCAAAGAATGGGCTGAGGGGTTTCAGCAAGGCGGTGACGCTGCCGGCAGAGCCGCGTTCGACCTCATCACACACTTCGCGCAAATGAAAATCCCCAAGGAGTTGGTTGACCAGTACTCTCCCGGCTCTGAGGTGTATGACAATTTATGGAATCAAATCACCTCTACGGCCGACCGCTTCAACGAGCCAGGCCGTTTTACAACACTCATTGGATTCGAGTGGACGTCCGTGCCAAAAGGATTCAATCTTCATCGCAATGTTATATTACGCGATGGCGGAGACTTAGCGAGGCAGGTTACACCACTGACCACGCAACCGCCTATAGGCACCACCGACCCGCTCGACCTTTACCAGTGGCTGCAAGATTATGAAGACACAACCGATGGGCAAGCGCTTGCAATTTCCCATAACGGAAATCTGTCCAATGGCTGGTTATTCCCATTAACCGATACCTATGCGGGCGGTAAGGTCGACAAAGAGTATGTAGAGCTCCGCGCAAAATGGGAGCCACTTTATGAGGTAACCCAGATAAAGGGAGATGGGGAAGCTCACCCGCTTCTGTCACCAGACGATGAATTCGCTGATTACGAGACGCTGGACACGGGAAACCTTGATCTCACCGAGTTGAAAAAAGAAGAAATGCTGCAGCGAGAGTATGCTCGAGAAGCATTGAAGACCGGTCTGGCACTGGAGGCCAAGCTCGGGACAAACCCCTATAAATTTGGCATGGTTGGCGGAACCGACAGTCACACCAGCCTGTCTACGGCAGAGGAGGACAATTTTTTCGGTAAGTCGACGAGCGCCGAACCCTCACCAATGAGAATCGGTCACCCCTTTGTGAAATCAGAGTTGGGCGCAATTGAGGGCTACGAATTGGCCGCATCAGGCTACCAGGCCGTCTGGGCTGCAGAGAATACCCGTGAGGCGATTTTTGATGCCATGGAGCGCAAGGAAACCTACGCGACCACGGGGCCGAGAATCTCCGTTCGTTTTTTCGGCGGCTGGGATTTCACGGAAGAAGATCTCAGAAGCCGTGCCCCTGCCTTTCGCGGTTATGAAAAAGGGGTTCCAATGGGTTCAGATTTACCAGTGAGGGGCAGCGAATCGCCCAC
>CAJQQW010000319.1 GCA_905480565.1 uncultured Halioglobus sp.
CTCGGGCAAAAGTGGCATGTGGCATTGCATCGATTGGTGACTTCGATGTCGATGGTTAAAAACATGGTTTACTCGCAGCTGCGTGACAAAAAATGATGGCACCTAAGGCGTTGAACTGTCAAGAAGTGTGCCTATTTATGCGCTATCTAGCTCATATCAGGCGAAATTTGACCTAATTTCGGACATTTCGCCCGGTGTAAGGGCATTTTAGTATTTCATGTCGCGAGGACGTCTCTGGTTGAAAAGCATACAGGTTGTCGAATTTTGGTCAGTCTTCCTTGCACAGTTCGGCATCCATTAGGCTAACAGGCGTAAGTAACAGTTGTTCGCGCGCGAAAAGAGATTGATAGAAATCGCTAAACTGTGGCCGGATGTTAGGGGTGTATGGGTCAGAAAAAGAACTCAGCATCAGGTTAGAAAATTGGGCCCTGCCGTTATAGTTCACGAAAGTCGGTTGGCTGAGTGCTTCACTGGTATCGGGTCGTTCCGACAATCCCTGTTTGTAGTCACGGAGAAAGCCCGACGAGTACAGTTTCAGTTCTGACCGCGGGTCTCGCTTGGCAAGATGTCCGCGAGGCTGTAGGTAGCCAGTGAGCACAATGGCATTGCACCGACTGGGCTCGAAACTTGCGTCCCTGAGTATGCTGTTACCTATATGCCATTCCACGCCATGGCCCGGTTGATATCGCAGCTCCCAGCCGTCTTTCTGTCCCGCAAGGACGACAGTATCAGCTGTGGCAGGTTGGGGAAGCAGGTCCGGTAGCGGTCCGATTTCCAGGCCGATGGCAAAACCATATCTCAGTGGTGTGCGCATAGCATCAAATCCGCCATAAAGCGTCTGTCCAGCCACAGACGCCTGGCTTTCAATCACAGGCAGCACACTTTTTCCCCAGTGTTCTGACCAGAAACTATCGGTCAGATCTTGCAGAATGGCGGTATTGTTGGCAGAGACATCATTGTCGCCGGACGGGTTTGTCGCGAGGTGGTAAAGGTGAGGCGGCATGCCTGAGCCCTGCTGGTTGGTCAGTCGCCAAGCGCCCGAGGCGGACAGTGTGCTGAAATCCACCAGATTGACGTTGGGGCTATAGATTTCCCAGCTCCTGCTGCGTTTGGCGAGCATGTGTCCCCCGAGTAGTGCTGGCCAAAGCGTTTCACCATCGAGCCGCTTGGCGACAGACTGTTTGGCCGCTGTGAGCAAGGTGGGATACAAATCGACATTCATGACGACATCGTCAATTACCTGACCCTCAGAAATATGACCGGGCCAACTGATGATGAGCGGAGTACGGAAGCTGCCCTCAAATAGCTCGCCCTTCTTTCCGAAAAAGGGGTAATTATTGTCTCTCTCAACATTGGTCCCCCCGTTGTCGCTGATAAAAACAACAAGCGTGTTATTCCTGTCGATGGTCTTGAGAATTCGTCCTACGGCATCATCCATCTGCGTGACGAGTGCGGTGTACCTTCCTGCGGGCGTATCTGGAAAAAGGCTGGCGTAGCGCGGTGCGGGTTGTATGGGGTGATGAGGGGCAAGGAACGCATGATATAAAAACCAGGGCTTGCCTTTTGCCTGCAGTCTCTCTATCTGGGCGACCGTGTGATCGGTAAGTAGGTCGGTCAGGTGCCCCATATATTTTTTCTGGTTGCCGCCATTTTCGCGCAACAGGGGATCGTGATAGGTTGGTTTTCGCGTTCCGCGGGCGCTTTCCGAGACCTCTCCGGACAGCTCCCATTGATTAAGAAAGCCAAACCACTGATCAAAACCCTTGCGTCCCGGCCATGCTTCAGCTCGCTCCTCGCCCGCGTGCCATTTTCCCGTCAGGTATGTGTTATATCCCGATTGCTTCAGGGCCTCCGCAATGGTCGGAAATTCTGCTGGTATCTCTGAGCCTACAGGGCGAAAGCCAGAGCGTTCCGGGTATTGACCTGTCAGAATTGCCACCCGGCTTGGAGTGCAGGTCGCGTCGGCATAGTGGCGTGTGAAGGTAGCTCCACGGTTGGCCAGCTGTTTGAGGTTGGGAGTATCCAGGCCAGTGCTGGTTAGCGCACTGGTATCGTTATAGCCGAGATCGTCCGCGACGATCAGGAGTATGTTTGGAGACCCTACCTGAGGGGTCTCACTGGAAGGGGTCACCCAGTCCATTACGAGGTTTTTTATTCCAAGGAACCAGGAAAAAAAAAGAGCTACGATTAACAGTAGGCCCAGGGAAAGTCTGTCACCGGATGTCGATGATGGTGCCGAGGACATGGTCTCTCTCTGGGGTCATAGTGTATTGGACAGTCTAACACTGTGAGCGATTGACAATAAGCGTTGAATGGCAGAACCGGAGTGGAGCGCGTGATTGGCCTTCACAAGAGATAATCGTGATAAATAGACCTTGCCAGATCGTGATTCGGGCGCGTCTATTTGCGGACCCACTTTTCCCATACGAAGTGATAGTCCCAGACCAACTTGTGCGTTTTGCTCAGTGCGCGTCGAATATGACGTCGTCGCGCATAGGCTCGTGGATGCCATTCATGGAACTGGATGAGGTAGCAGTCGACCTTGCTCAGTAGTTCAGTCCTTATCATTTGCTCAAGCAGAGGGAACTCTGCCCCCTCAATATTTATTTTCATCAGGTCGACATTGTGCAGTTCGAGCGTGCGCCATGCAGAAGCAATATCACGAATTTCTGCCTCAGCGGTTGGCGTATCTGCTGCATGCCGATTGCCTGTGTAGAGCGTGGAGCCGAGGTACTCCAGAGTAATACGAGCCTGCTCATCGCGATCGCCCAGACCGTATTTGTGGGGTTTTAGACCGGGTTCAATCTGTGCCTTTTTTTCCAGGTGCGAAAAGTTGCGTGGGTCGGGTTCAAAGGCGTGAATCGTCGGATGATAACGGTCTATAATTTCTTTGGCCCACTCGCCGGTATAGGCGCCCGCATCGACCACGATACTTGTCGAATCGAGTTCTGCCTCATAAAGTAACTGCGGGTTTTCGCTGATGGCACCGCACCAGGCATAGAAAGCTGGACGATAGTAGTGCAATTCCATTGCGCTCAGCATGAAACCCGGTTCGAGATTTTCACGGTGGCGCATATAGAGCTTACGAGGGAAGAGTGCGGCTTTCTTGAGTTCGTAAAGACTAGGAAAGGTTAGCGCCATAGTATCTCCGGAGCACGCCCGGAGAGCGTCATGCCGCTCCGGTGCGTTCCCTTTTTTAGCCGGGTGGCGCGAGAGACCGAAAATATTCCCGTGTATTCAGCTATCCAGGGCGGATCTTCTCGCTACGGGCTTGTTAGGGATTTGCTTCTCGTCATGAAAGCCCGGTATTTTTTCGCCGAAATTGAGTGAAAACAGCCGGCGTCTCTCTCCACCATTATAGCTGCCATGTATGGTGCGAAAGTTCCATAAAATTAAATCTCCGGGTTTGCTGCTCACGGTGATAGAAGGTATGTCACCACCGGCTATACCGTAAATTTCCTCAACTCCGCTCTCATCCTTGAAATTTTTGCGCAGGGTGCGGGAAAACGTCTGTTGATGGAAATGGCTGCCCGGGATGATGCGTATGGCGCCGTTATCGCCGGAAAGGTCGTCCAGGTAAAAAGACAGTTTCACGTGATAATGGTGCAGCGGCGCCGCGTAATCGTCAGGATGCCAGTAACTTTCGCAGTAGAACAGATTGCCATCACTGCTTGACCAGATATAGTCGGGACCGAGAATGCTTTTTACTACACCCACAACGCGCGGGTCGTGTTGCAGCGGGGCCAGCGCCGGCGACTGCTCTATGAATCCCGGGATGATAAGGCGCTTCTCATCGCCGTGCAGCGCTTCCTTGGTTTCCCAGACGGGTTGTTCTTCGTTGCCAAAAATGCTCTCGAACCCGGCAACGATATCGTCGATATCGTTGGCGAAAAGCCCCGGAATTCTCAAAAAGCCGAACGTCTCGTAGAAGTGAATCTGCTGCGGGGTGAGCAGGTACTGGCTATCGACCTCGGCTGTGTTTTCAGGCCGGGTGGTCAGTGCTTCACTCATGGTGCTGCCTTGCAAGTTTTGCTGGATTACGGGATACGCTACCACTAATAATGTGCGTAGTGAAGTCGGATGCCCGGGTATGAGAGCCGCGCGACAGTATTTCCCTGTCATGGTGTCAGAAACACTATTTACAATATATTTATCAATGACTTGGTGGAATATGGTGATGAAAGGCAGCTGGCTTGCGGCGCCCCGGGAAGGGGCCTCGAAGAGCCTCTTTTCACTGGGCATGCTTGGCCTGTGTTGCGTGATCGCCTGGCCGGCTTTGGCAGCAGAGTCCGATTCTCGCCCACAGCAGAGTCGATTTCTCAGAACTGCCGGTCATCTCCAGCACTCGGATTCCGCACTGCGCTCGGCGTTTGCCAGCCTGGCCTTATCCGAGTTGTCTCGTGCCTACCGGGATGAAGTGACGCTTGCCCGGGAGGAGGGTAGAAGCACGCAAGCGGATAAAGGTCTAATGGGCTGGTCTCGCTCTGTGGCCAGTTATGCTGGCGAGTTGCAGCGCTTGGTAGATGAGATAGAAATGGGCCTGCCGGTAAGTCTGGTGGTTGAAGGTCACAAGCCCCTGGCTCTGTTCGTGTCTCGCCGGTTTTTAATCCTGAGCCATCCCCGACCCTTGCAGCAGCGGATGTTTGAACATCGTGTCCTGGAGCAATTTTGTGCGCGTTATCGCTGCGAGCAATTTCTGCCGGGTGAGGTGGGCTCCGGGCCGATTCCGATTGCCAGGGCGTCTGTTTCGCCCGACTGGCACTTCGGTCAAGGGCTGTGGTCCTGTTCCCACCGGGGAATTCGTGTTGAGTTCAAGTACCAATCAGATATATCGACCGCAAGGGCAATCTGCGAGGAACTCATGCGCGAGGTGCTGGCGCTGGCGGACGAGGTCGCTTGGCAGGTCATACACGCGGTTGAGGTCGATTGGGATGAGCTGGCACTAGAAGTCGCTCCTGGGTCGACGCAGCATACCCTGCCTCTCAACGGATCTGGTGATACGGTCCTTGCAACTTTGCCGTTGCTGCATAGTACACCGGACCTGTTTGATAGCGTTCTGCCCTGGATCAGGGCATGGGTGACACGGCGGGTTGATACAACAATAGAACTGCGGGCAGAAGATTTTGGTTGGCAGGAACCGTAATGGCGTTAATTGCGGAATTTCATTACAGCGCTGAGTAATTGCCGGCAGGTTATCTGGCCAATGAGTTTGCCGTTTTCGACAACGGGTCTGCGCCGCTTGTTTTTGTGCAGCATGTCCTGTGCGACATCGACGATATCTTCGTTGGGGTGAGCGACAACCAGATTGTCGGATGTCATGTGATCTCTGACAATGCCAATACTGGTGTTGTTATACACAGCCCCGAGGACAGCTTGGAGGCAGTCCATTTCCGAGAGTATGCCCACGAGGTTCTCCTGAGCGTCGACGACGCAGACACCGGAAATTTTGTGTTCAATGATGATTCGCATGGCATCCATGACATTGTCGTCCGGCGATAATTTAACCGGATTGTGCAACATGTAGTCGCGCAGATTTACGGATTGCAACATGTAGACCTCCTGTACCCGGATCCCTCCGGTGCATTGGGGGCGAATTAAGCCTCTCTCACCGCACTATGGCTCGAGGCATTTATACTTCGTGATGCTTGCACTCCAAGTATAGCCCCTAATTGGAAGAAAGGTGAGGCAACGCAAATAGGAGAATTCGCGGAATGCTGTCGTGTTGGGGTACAGCAAGGTATTCAGCGAGTACTCGAGCCGATGACGAGTCGGTTGGTAATGGTGTAAGACGTCGACCCGTGGGCGCGCTGAAACCCGCGTTGTCTATTGTGTCCTGAAGGGCCGGTCCGAGAAACAAATAGGCCGAACAATTAAGGCATTATCGCGCGGTCGCCATCAATCGAGCGTTGGGCAAATTTGCGTCCGCATGAAGCGGTGGTTAGAGTGCGATTGAGTTCCGCGATAGTGACATAGCGAACAGAGATACGGTGGAGAGAGTGCCATGCGACGATATCTGCTTTTATTGATACCGATACTGTCCCTGACGAGCGGGCCAGGCCAGGCCGGCAACGCCGCGGCTGAGCGTCTGGCGGAGGCGGTTCGTTTCAAGACGATCAGTTACCAGGACCGCAGTCGTATCGATTATGCCGAGTATTTACGTTTTCACCACTTCCTGAAATCACATTACCCCCGTGTTTTTGCTGAGTTGGACGTGGAAACGGTCAACCACTACAGCTTGTTAATCCTTTGGCCGGGCAGCGACCCGCACCTGTCGCCGGTGATGTTTACTGCGCACATGGACGTTGTCCCGGTGGAGCCGGGCACCGAGGCGGACTGGGATCACCCGGCTTTTGCAGGCGTTATAGACAACGGGCGGATATACGGTCGGGGCACCCTTGACGACAAACAGGGCCTGCTCAGCCTGTTGGAGGCTGCTGAATCGCTGCTTGAGGAGGGGTTTACGCCGCGGCGCACTGTATTGTTTGCGTTTGGGCATGATGAGGAGATCAGCGGACCGCAAGGCGCTGTCGCTCTGGCTGCCAGACTCAAGGAGCGGGGTCTGCACAGCACCTGGATGATTGATGAGGGTGGTTTTTTGATTGATGATAGTCCCCTGCTACCGGGGCGTCCGCTGGGCCTTGTCAGTGTCGCGGAAAAGGGTTACCTGACCGCAACACTGTCGACAAAAGGGGAGGGTGGTCACTCTTCGCGTCCGCCTGAAACGGGCACGATTGGGCGTCTGTCCGCCGCGCTCGAGCGCGTGGAAAATAGCCCGTATCCGCCCCGGTTAGTGGGCCCTGTTCAGGCCATGTTCGAGACCATTGCACCGCACACCGATCAGCCGCAGCGGTTTATCTTCGAGAACCTGTGGTTGACGGGTGATTTGGTGGCAAGCCAGCTGGCTGAGGACCCCGTGACCAGCTCTTTTGTGCGGACCACTACGGCGCTTACCATGTTTAATGCCGGTGTGAAGGAAAACGTCATACCGCAGTACGCCGAGGCAAAAATCAATTTCAGGCTGTTGCCGGGAGATACCGCAGATTCGGTTGTAGCGCGAATTACAAAGATCGTGGATGACCCGCTGGTCGAGATCAGCTATGACGCGTGGTCCGACCCCTCACCAGTATCTGACCACACAGGAGACGGTTTTGCGGTCATTTCTGAGGCCGTTGCTGAGGTTTATCCCGAGGCCGTTGTGGTGCCCTCGTTGCTGGTAGCAACCACTGATAGCCGACACTACGTGGATGTTAGCGATAACCAGTATCGGTTTCACGGCAACAGGCTTTCAATGGCACAGGTTAACTCAATGCACGGGACTAATGAGTTTTTGGGCGTAGAAAGTTATGAAAATATGATTTCAATCGCCCGCCAGATGCTGAAAAAGGCAAGCCGCTAGGCGTAATTTGCTTAGGTTCCCAGTGCGGCGAGCGCATGACAATGATAGGCTTCGCACTGCCGGAATAATCGCCTCCGGCGGGGAGAAATAGATGAGAATCGCTAGCGTGTTGGTGCTTTTAGTGGTGGCTGTGGGTTGTGCCTCGACACCCGACACAGCCTTTGAATGCAGTGAGCCGCGCCCCCAGGTGTGCACCATGGAGTTCGCTCCCACCTGTGCCCGACTGTCTGGCGGCGACCGCAAAGAGTTTGCCTCGCCCTGTACCGCCTGCGCTGACCCCGGTGTCATCGGTTACGACAAGGGTGGGTGTCAGGAGTGAACCTCACTAACCGTATTCTGATTGCCATGGTGGCGGGTATTCTGACGGGCTCATTGCTCAGCATGACGCTGATGAGTGCGTCGCTCCCTGAGATGGTTCGCTCGATACTGGAGGTATACCTGATTGATGGTGTGCTGGACGTCGTCGGGCGTATTTTCGTGGCGTCTCTCAAACTACTCGTTGTACCCCTGGTATTTGTATCGCTTATTTGTGGGGCCAGTTCGCTGGGAAACAGTTCGCGGATGGGACCTATTGCGGGTAAGACCCTGTTTTTTTATTTGCTGACTACCGCCCTGGCGGTCACGGCGGCCCTTACCTTTGCGGTGTTAGTCAGTCCGGGTAGTGGTGTTGAATTGGCAGGGGAGGCGAACTTTGAGGCGAAGCAGGCGCCGCCACTGACGGACGTGCTGGTCAATATCTTTCCCTCTAATCCGATTCAGGCGATGGCGGAAGGGAAGATGCTGCAAATCATTGTCTTTGCCCTGCTGTTTGGCCTGGCCATATCCTGGGCGGGAGAGCCGGGGCAACGGATAGCCGGCTTCTTCCGCGACATGGAAGCGGTTGTCATGAAAATGGTTGAAGTGCTTATGCATCTGGCGCCTTACGGCGTGTTCGCCCTGCTTTGTAAGCTGTTTGCAACGTTGGGTATTACAGCTATTTTTGATCTGGCGACATATTTTTTCACTGTTCTCGCTGTGTTGCTGTTCCACGCTTTGGTCGTTTACAGTCTGCTGCTGAAGGGGTTGACTGGGCTTTCGCCTGCCATATTGTTGTCCAAGATGCGCTCCGTCTGGGCGTTCGCTTTCAGTACCGCGTCATCCGGTGCTACCTTGCCCATCACCCTGCGTACGGTAGAGCGAAGGCTTGGCGTGGATAACTCTGTGGCGGGGTTCACTGTACCGCTTGGCGCCACGATTAATATGGACGGCACGGCTATTATGCAGGGTGTTGCTACCGTATTTATCGCCGAGGTGTATGGCGTGGATTTGTCCTGGGTGGCGTACCTTACCGTGATTCTCACCGCGACTCTCGCATCGGTTGGTACCGCCGCGGTGCCGGGTGTCGGCCTGATAACGCTGGCAATGGTCTTGTCTCAGGTGGGATTGCCGATAGAGGGTATAGCACTGATCATCGGCGTCGATCGCCTGCTTGATATGGTTCGCACGGCCGTGAATGTGACGGGTGATTCGGTGGTCTCGTTGATCGTGGGCAGCAGTGAAAACAAGTTCGATGAAACTGTATTCCTTGATCCGCACGCGGATCACGATGGTGAGGACGTGGGAGATTTTGTACCGCCCACCCCGTGAGCGAAATGCCAGACCTAGAACGAAGAGACCGACTCCATGTTCATTCAGTGCACCATAGTCCCTGTGACACCCTACCAGCAGAATTGCTCCGTCATCCGTTGCGCAGATACTGGACGCGCGGCAATCGTTGATCCCGGTGGTGATGTTGAAAGGATACTGGGCGCTGTGCAGCAACTGGATGCCAAAGTAGAGAAGGTGATCCTCACTCATGCCCATCTCGACCACTGTGCCGCCTCAGATGTGCTGCGGCAGCAGTTGGGCGTTCCCATTGAGGGCCCTCACGCAGAAGACAATTTCTGGCTTGAAGGGTTGCCGGAGGCGTGCAAGATGTCAGGCTTTCCCGATACGCAAGCGTTTACGCCCGATCGATGGCTGGAACAAGGCGACACGGTGACGGTGGGCGCGCAGGCACTCAAGGTCATTCATTGTCCAGGACACACCCCGGGGCACGTGGTGTTCCTTCACGAGCCACAGAAAGTTGCCTGGGTGGGTGATGTACTTTTTCAGGGTTCTATCGGTCGTACAGATTTTCCAAGGGGTAACCACGCGGACCTGATTTCCAGCATACGCGATAAGCTATTTCCCCTGGGAGACGACATCACCTTCATCCCCGGCCATGGGCCCACCTCAACATTTGGTCAGGAGCGGCAGGCTAACCCCTACGTCGCGGACTCGCTGTATGAATGATGAGCAGGTTGACCGTGAGGCGCTGCTGCGGGGTGAATACCACGGCCAGACAGCTCGAATTCCCTGGCATGATCTTCAGACACACTACGCTCGCGGCAATGTGGTGATTGTTTCTCCAACGCTTGATCTGGTGGAGGTGGCCGTGCAATTGGGCATGGATAACAGCCAGGCTTTCCAGGGCTGGATAGAGGGCGGCGACATTGCTTCGGTTAGCGAGGAGCAGGCCTTGCACTGGTATGACAGTGACGCTGTGCTGTGGGCTGTTGTGGCAGCCCCGTGGGTGCTGATACAGCAACGCGAGCCGCATTCGGACGTTACCGAATAATCTTTATCCAGTCTCCCGTTCGGGGCTCGCCGCGCGGATAAAAATCATTCAACAAGCGCAGTTGTGCCTCGGCATCGGGAATCCGCATGCCGGCGGCCAGGCTGGCCAGGGTGGCACCTCTGGGTACTTGTATATAGTGCACGTGGCTACCGCTACTGGCACGTTGTTCCTGCGGATGCATGGGCCGAAAGCTCTCTATCATTTCAAGCAGCGTACTGTCCTGTGATGTGAAATTTCGAGCTTCCCCATCAAACAGATAGCTGAGGTTCCTGTAGTCAATCACCGCGAGTCGGCGTGTACCGGATGTGCTTGTCGATAGCGCGGTAAAGCCCTTTAGCCCGGCCTGGTCGAGTGCTTCGCCATTGGTGATGGATCCCCCGGCACTTTTTTCCAGGACATTGCGCGGTGTGCTTGCAGGCTCGCGTCGTCGCACTGTGATGTTCAGCGTGGCAGAGCCGTCGACGGCGCTGGCGACGATTGCCCGCGAACCGGCATTGACGCTCCAACCAGCAGGCTGAGCGAAGGTGAAAGCCAGCTTGTTGTGGTAGTAGCGATCGCTGCTGCGTGTACTTTGTACGCTGTCGCCCCAGACCAGACCTTCAATGTGGCGCCGAAATTCACCGGGTACAGCGGGATTCTCCACGAAGGTATCTGTTTCCAGGTCCGCGGCAGTGCTGACCACTTTTTTCAGTCGCTGGTCATTGCGCGGGTGAGTGGCGTAGAGGCCGTGGTAGGTGGCTCTTCCCGAACCCCCCTTCTTTGCCTTCACCCGCTGGAAGTTTTGTTGGTTTTTCAGGGCACCGATTACCTCCAGCAGTGATTCGGGATCGTAGCCGGACTCATGCATATACTCCGCCCCCAGGCCGTCCGCCTCCAGCTCCATTTCCCGCCCAAAGCCACTGATGAGCTCGTTGCCGTACATGTTCGAGGCATCTGCCAGGTCGCCGCTCCCGGTAAGGATATAGGCGGTGTTGGCCACGATGGCGTTCGTCACCGCTGCACCCTGTTGGCGACCATGATGATTGGCGGTGACATGGCCGATTTCATGGCCCAATACTCCGGCGAGTTCGGCCTCGTTCTCGAGGTAGGCCAGCAGCCCGCGATTCACGTATATGTAGCCACCGGGCAGCGCGAATGCATTGATATCGGGGCTATCAACGACAGTGAATGTGAAAACCATAGCGGGCTTGTCGCTGTTGGCAACCAATCGTTGCCCTATTCGATTGATGTATGCCTGTAGTTCGGGGTCGTCGTACACTGCGTCCTGAGCGAGCATTTCCTGATGCATCTTTTCGCCCGTTGCCGGACTGCTGACGCACCCCTGCAGCATGGGCAGTGCAGCCAGAAGGAGGGTACCAAGTAATTGCCCTTGTTTTTTCACCGGATCCTCCTAGTATTCGCTGGACAGGAACTCAAGCAGTTGGTCTCCCACGCCGTCGCAGGCAGTACCCTGCACTGGCGCAATAATTGGAATCGGCACAATAACGGCAGGCATATAGGACTGCCCCGAAGCGCTGGTGCTGATATGCCCGACTGCGGCACGGTCTGAAAAGTCCCAGATGGTGGCTTCGTAGTTCGCATCGTGCGCCCAGGTGCCAAAGCCAAAACAGCCTCCCAGACTGCACGCCATGGAGCCACTGCCACCGCTGCGCTCAGTGGAGCCGTCCAGCCAGATAATGTATTCGAGCTTTAAATCTGCAATTTTCCGAGCCACGGGTTCTTGTAGAACGAGTTGCTCCAGGCCTTCCGGATGCAGCGGCGCGGTGCGCGGCTCAAACCACGGGTAGAGCGCATTGATGAACTCCAGCTCTCCGATCACGGTAATGGAATTGTCGTAGGACGTAATATGTTCACCCACACAGAGTACGAAATCTGGCTCGGTCTCATAGTTGCTGCTGTGTCTTCGTCCGAGGATGACGACGCTGGATTCACCGATGCCTTCGACCGGTTCGTTGTAGATCATCTCATCCACAGTAGAGGTGACACAGCCAGATAGC
>CAJQQW010000320.1 GCA_905480565.1 uncultured Halioglobus sp.
TACCCGGCCGTAGGCCTGCTCGCGCATAATTTCCCAACAGGCCTTGGTGCAGTTGACACTGCCCATCAGGTGCACATCCAGCACCAGGCCAAAATCATCCAGCGTACCCTTGGCAAAACTCTTGTCGCGCAGGATACCGGCGTTGTTGACCAGAATATCTACCCGCCCCCACTTGTCGACTGCCTGCTTGACCATGGCCTCGACCTCATCGTACTTCGCCACATTGGCGCCATTGGCTATCGCCTCGCCACCGGCCGCCTCGATTTCTGCGACCACTGCCTGCGCGGCCTCAGAACCCGCTCCGGAACCGTCGACACTGCCACCGAGATCGTTAACCACTACTTTCGCACCACGCTTTGCCAGCTCGATAGCGTGGCAACGGCCGAGCCCGCCACCGGACCCTGTAACGATGGCCACCTGGCCGTCATAACGAATAGACATTGTTTAAATCCTCCTAACTAAATAAAACGCTGTTGTCGGTCAGCCGGCCACGACCATGGTCAGCCATTCTGCAACCAGTGCGGGGGTATCCTCGCCTTCGATCTCTACTGAAATCGCCTGTTTGATCAAGAACCGGTCGCCTTCCTTACGAGTGATATCGGCTACCTCACAGTTAGCTCGCACTCGCTTGCCAGACTTGACCGGCGCAAGAAAGCGGACTTTGTCAAAACCATAATTGAGGCCCATCAGGACAGTTTCTGGCACAACGCCATTGCCCTCGCACATCTTGGACAGTAGCGACAAAGTCAGGAAACCGTGTGCAATGGTCTGGCCGAAAGGCGTTGCCTTTGCCGCCTCTTCATCTACGTGGATAAACTGATGGTCCTCTGTACAGTCCGCAAACGTATTGATGCGGGACTGGTCAACCTCAATCCACTCACCTGGCTCGAACTTGGTGCCAATCGCATCGAGCATTTCTTCCTTGGGTACGACTTTTATTGCCATGATTGTGTCCTCGTAGGTTTGGGCCTCTGCAGAAGCGCCAGGGTGCAGACGCGAGCCCGGTAAATACAGCGAGTTGTGTCAACTGTCTCACGGAAAGCCCGGTAGCGACGTAACGACAAGCGATTCTGAATCGCCCGTTAAAAAGCGGTTTTGAACATACAGTATGTCATTAGTTCGTACAAGTATTTTGTGGAGTGGGACAGGGCCTTGTGCATGACCTTCTCCAGCCGGGCCAAACGCAGGGAGCCCCGGGCGAAACCAGCTCAGGCACTTGCTCGGGCCACCGGCAAAGTCGCCTCACAGCGTCGGGTCCAGCCCGCCTGAAGCGCTTATTCGCTGCGCCTTACAGCAGCTAAACGTTAGAAGTTATAGGTGAACCGGACTCCGAAGATGCGCGGCTCTGTCAGCGATACCGAGTTATTGCGCGTGACGGTGCTAGGTCGACCCGAAACAATGATCTCTCTGTCATCGGTAATGTTTTTAACGAACGCCGTGGCAACCCACTTCTGATCGAGCGCACCCGCATTGAGGCGGGCATCCCAGCGATCCCAGTTCTCGACCTTGTCGTACTGTTCATTATTGAACGGAGACATCCACTGATCGCCCTGATAGTAATAGCTACCGGTGACCGACCAACCCAAGTCAAACATTTCCCAGAAGTAAGTCGCATTAAACGTCACCTTGTGCTCCGGCATCAAGGCAAATTCATTGCCACTGAGATCCTGCTCATCGACGCACAGGGGAGCCTGGGTTCTACCCTCAAAATAGGGTCCCAGCGTACACGCGTTAGCGTCCTTTGACTTGAAATCCTTGAATTCTGAGTCGTTCCAGGAATAATTCAAGCCGAGCAAAATATTCGTCGTGGGCAGAGCCCTCGCCTCCAGCTCGATTCCCTGTGCGCGCGCGTCACTGGCGTTTTCAAAGGTATTGAGCGCAATTCCATTTTCTACGTCCTGCTTGATAACCTGCAAATCCGTGTAGTCGTAGTAATAATAGTTCGTGCTCAAGTTGAGGCGGTTGTCCAGTAAAGACCCTTTGTAGCCCACCTCGTAGGAGATAATTCCCTCCGGCTTTACCTCGTCTACGTCAGTACTGGCCGACGGTTTCTGAAAGTTGAAACCTCCCGATCGATAGCCTGTGGCAATAAACGCATAGAGGAACTGGTCCTCATTGATAAAATGATCGGCGCCCACCCGCCACGTCCATTTATCCCAGTCATCATCTGCTGCGCGATACACCGTGGGGTCGTCGGGATCGCCCACGTATTGTACAAACGTATTGTCATTACCCTTTTTTTCGTCATAGGAGTAACGCAGGCCCGCCGACAGCACCGTGTCTGGCCGCCAATTCCAAGACAAATTTCCGTAGGTCGCATAGGAACGCGTGTCCACATTCGCCTCGCCTCGGTACAGGTAATTGTCGTCACTGACTACATTGCTGACATCGGCCCCTGCAGCCTGACCGAGTACAACGAGGTATTCATACATTTCCATGAGGTCATCATTCCATTCACGGAAAGTCACCAGCTGATCTTCATCACTGTGATAATAATAGAGGCCTCCCAAGAGCGAGAAATCACTCTCCCACTCGGAGGAATACTGCAATTCGTGTGACATAAACCGGGCTTTCTGATCGACCTCAAAGGTCATGTCGGCAGGGGTTACCTCCACACCCGGAAAACCGGGAAGGGTTGCGACCGGCAAGCCAAGCGCCTTAATCTGATTCCAGTCCAACCCGGAATCCTCCGTCGCACTGGCATCCGCATCAGTAACACTATCGAACCAGTAACGGTTGTAGCCGCCCGTATACTTCAGAGT
>CAJQQW010000321.1 GCA_905480565.1 uncultured Halioglobus sp.
GAAAGTGTGAGTCCAATACCGCCCCAAATAATGGCTTCGACTAAGCCAAACGCCACGCCACCGACTGTCAGTACAACGTGCGTCGAGAGACCAAAAAACAAACGGAAAATGATGAGAAAAACGTAGGTCAGGGGACCACGCCAGCCCAGCGAATCAATCCAGTCCTGAAAATCTTGAACTGACGCCAGGTTGAATTCGATACCAAAATAGTCCACCAACGCTCTACCCAGCATCAGGAGTGCAGCAAGCACACCCACAGATACCAGCAGTGGCATCCACGACTTCACAGCAAGGTCCTCGTGACTCGATTCGGCTCGCTCATGTAGACCTAGGCTCCTCGCGCTAAGACCTGACAACGTAATAAGAGCCGACGTTGTGCTGGATCGATAGACGTGCGTTTATGAAGACAGCGGCGATTATCCCAAATCATGACATCGCCGGGCGTCCAGTTCTGCTCAACGACGTATGCGCCTGGAGTCGCATGTGCCCATAATTCATCTAATAATGTGTCGCTCTCCACCAACGACAAGCCTGGAATATAAGCCCATTCTCGACGACCTAAATACAAGCACTCCTCACCTGTTTCACTGTGCGCTTGAATGATGGGATGCACCGCTCCCGGCGCATCACGGGCATCATTGAATGCTTCAAAACCGAAGCGCAAGTTTCCCACGCTGTCGTGTGCCGCGTTGTGCTTGATGGTGAGACCTTCAACTCGCCTGCGTAAGTCGCCTGGTAGCATTGAAAGCGCCGCCCGTTGGTCGGCAAAAAACGTATCACCGCCGTTTTGCGGAATCTCCACACCGAGCAATACGCTGGCTGGCGGTGGCGTCTCGATGTAGGTCATATCGGAATGCCAAGTCGCCTCTGCATCACCCAAGCCTCCAATGGGCTTGCCATCCACCTCGATATTTGAAATCGGCGTTACAAAAAGATTGTCGAGTCTGGCCTTTTGCGCCTCGGTCAAACGTCCCGTCGGCATTTGCTCCAGAGGGCCAAAGCGCTGGCTAAAAGTTTGAAGGGAATCCTTATCGAGTAACTGGCCTTTAAATCTCAATACTCCATACGCCAACCAGGCTGCGTAAATCGCATCAAATGTATCGTCAGTTAAATCTTCGAGATCGACACCCTCGACGTCAGCACCAAAACCCTGGCATATAGGTACTATATTCAAAAGTTTGCAGCCTCCAATATCTCGGCTATCGTTATATGTTGTGGTACAGGTAAAGGTCGAATCATTATCGGCCAATGTTATAAAATGGCATGCGATATACCATCGCAAAGATACGTCAAGATTCAAAGTGAGAGCAACCTATCGATGCCTATCGGTGGAAACTGCCAGTGCGGTAACATTATTTGGCGAGCCATTGCTGATCCGAACCACCTCGCTGTCTGTTACTGCACTGATTCTCAGACTTTCGGATTGTCAGCGTTTTAGCATGCAACTGGTGTTGCTAGCGATAGTTTTCAAATGGATCAAGGGACACTCAAAGCGGATGAAAAAAAAAGTTAGCGGACAGCGGGAATGCGCGCCATTAGAGCGTCTGTAGCAGAAGCCTCTCTTAGTGAATCAGGCCTTTTGTTCCCTCATGCTTTGACGGCGCACACGGTATGAGAGCTGGAGGATACGAGTCGATTTCTTGGCAATACACCATTTACACTGTCTACATTTAATGGTGTTCAGTTCAACCCCAAGACAGAAAATCACGAATATGGCATACTCCTCCAAACTATGTAGCTTTGTTAGGTGTCTACTGAAAGTTGAAGGTATGTGCATGGTCAAGTCCATAATCTCGAGAACAGCCGGCCTGATCTTGTTCCTCGCGCTAAACCCGGCAACACAAGCGGTAGGGGATGTTCTCACGACAGATACCATCGGTAGTGTTGATGTCGAGATCCGACGCGCGGGAGAGGGAGTTTATCCGTTAGTCATATTCTCGCATGGCATGGGCGGCTGCCCTGGCAGCAACGAAAGCATACTGAGTGCCCTGGCTGACAGGGGTTATATCGTCATCGCTCCGAAACATGGAGACTGTATCTCAGGCAGTACGACGCCGGATGTCGCCTGGAGTGACCCCAGTAACTGGACCGACCTGACAAATCGTGATCGCCGCGACGACATTCACTCAGTGCTCGATGCACAGCCCTATAGCACCTATGCGCAGTATGTCGAAGACTTCGAGCGAGTCGGTTGCATGGGTTACTCGATGGGCGGTTACACCTGCATGGGTCTCGCGGGCGCCTGGAGTACTTGGACCCGCGATGAGATCCGGGTCGTGGCAGCTCTCTCTCCGTGGCACAGGCCGTATCTGGTGCAAGACCGCGTCGCAGGCATGACAAACGACCAGACACTTTACCAGGGGGGTACGCGGGACGTCGCCATCACACCTCAGTTGATCCAGCCGAATGGAACTTACGATCAGACTTGGCCTGCCAGGTACGTTCAGGTATTCGAAGGGGCGGGTCATTTTGCGTGGCGTGACGGTATTCTGGGTGAAGGCTTCCATAGCCAGATGTCTTACTACATTGGTTCGTTCTTTGACGCCTACCTCAAGAACGGGTCCACGGAAAGTCTCGAAGCCATGGAATCACTGGTCAGCGCCCTGGATTTCGAGCACGACACTGACGGCGACCGTGTCGGTGACTCCGTGGATAACTGTCCCCTGGTGGCAAACCCGGATCAAACTCCCAGCACCATCTCACCGGGGCAAGGGCTGGCGTGTGAGGATCTGCCGCCGGGTTGCTAGCACCACGCGGCCAAGCGTCCGGGGTTGGCACAGAAGCGCAAGCGATGCTGCGTCCTGGCTCTTTCAATGCTGGTGATAGCAGTATTGGCCTATGTGGCCTTCCGACTCAAGTACGACGGACTGGGCAAAATTTTGACGGCTGAGGAACTCGAGGACTATGCGTGACTGCTTGAAGAGCGTGATAGTGATGGAGTCGATTTGGCAGTGATGCGAAAGTTTCTGGAAGAGGGTGACGGTAGGGAATTCATCTTGCGCTTACATAGATAGAGAGCCCCTGATATTTCCCCGTTTAATTTCATCATCGACTCTCAGCTGTCTTCGCAAAGCTTTTCAAGCACCGGATAACCGCACAGGTCCCTGCCGGTTTTAATTTCGCCGTTTTCAAAGCGTTCCCAGGGCAGCAACCAGTACTGGCTGGGCACCTGCTCAACTAGGGAGTCGCCCAATGGCGTGGAGACATAAAGAATGCGACGGTTGGGAAAATTTAAACTTTCTATCAGCCAAGGCGTGAAAAATTGATCCTCCAGCAGCTGCGCGTAGCTGCCATCGGACAGCGCCTGGGCAAAGCCCCGCTCCACCGCGTCGAAGAGGCGATGGTTATCCGAGTTCACGGTATAGAGCCAAGCCGCCGGGTGTACGATGTGGATGTAAGGATCGACGGTCACGGATGGATACTGATTGTTACCAGAATTACACTCGGACTCGACGCTGGTGATACTCCGTGGAAAGTAATCGACCCGCCCTTCGTTGAGCAGGTTGTAGGTCAGTGTTGTTTCGACCTCGAAGGTAGGCAGCCCGCCCTGCGCGAGAATCTTAGCGTCAGTCCATCCTTGTCCCTGTACCGCAATAAAATATTTCAGATCGTCAAGATGATCGACATTTTTGAAGCGATCGATGTACAAATCATTGACACAGGCCACGCGCAAACCCAGCAAACCACCGGTGACGGGTACTGTAGTTGTCCGAACGCCCGGAAAGCTTTCGCCCATGCCGCTGAGTATGATGTTAACGCCATCAGGATTCGATTTTGAGGGCATGATGGAGCCGGCAATATCGCGGCTGCCCCGTGAACTGTCAGCGACATTCTGGCTGTAGCCGAGTTGGTACTTGACGCCGCTCTTGTCCATGATCAATTTGAGCATTGCAAAGGCGAGCGTATTTTCCGTATAGGAATAGTCTACCCTGTGCAATACGACAGGGAGAGTATCGGCAGGCAGCGCGCGAATTTCGTCGGGAGTCAAAATCAGGTCGGAGTCGCCCTGTTTGCTGACCTCAATTTTATCCTGAATAAAAAGGGCGCCTAATATCACGATGGCGGCGCTGGATAGAATCGAAAACACCTGGGGATTTCGGAATAGTATGTTCCTCATGGGACGAACCCTCTCACTTCAGGCGCTTGTGGTGGTGTAGCGCTCATAGCACATCACTCGGGACAATGGCATAGATCGCTAGTACGGTGCCCAGAAGGTACAGTGGCAGGAGACTCATTTTTAGAAAGTGTCTGAGTCTCAGGCTCCACTCGGCCGGAACATGGTCAATTAATTCATCGGCGGTGGCGGCATACAGGATTCCCACGTAGACGATGATCTGGATTTGACCGCTGACTCCTCCGAGTGCCGACGCCGGCAAAATTTCAGCGAGATAAACCGAGTTGGCTGCTGCTGAGACAACGGCACCGAGAATAAGATCGTCGCGGCTTCGGGATATACCGAGGGCAAGGACGCACAATCCAATGGCTAGAAAATAGCCCAGAAAACTCGGTATAAATTCGAGGTGCCCCCGTCGGCGCATCTCGATCAGTGCATTTACAACGGGACCCTGATAGACCGCGCCACTGTCGCGATCAGGCATGCCGAGGTTGCCCACGATACTGATCGAGCCAGACACAGGGTCGAGGCCGCCCAATTGCCAGTCGTACAGAATCAGTTCGGGATGCACGGAGCTGTTGATCCGATCTACGCTGAAGGCCAAGGCGTTCTGGATGGGGTTGGCCATGCCAATGCGAATGCGCAGTAGCTGGTTGTCAAAGGGGTAGTTGGTCAATATCCAGGGGTTGATGATTTTGTTACGCACGGCATACAGCCGCCATTGCAGATCTCCATAGGTCTGCTCGCTAATCAGCTCAAAGCGACCAATATCACCGTGGTGTATTGCGTTTAGCACCTCCAGCGAATCACTGGGATTATCACCACCAGCGGTTGACCAAACGGTTGAAAGATAAAACTGCGCGTTGAAAGAATTACCCAGCAGGTCGATCTCGTCGATGGCGGTGACGTAAAGCCCTATCTGCAGCGTTCCCACGGGCGGACCGCTGCTTGATAGAGGGTTAGACGGCGATGCGTTGAGTGCGGGCTGAACGGCTGGTGTTTTCTCGGCGGGGATTGTAGCGAAAACCTGAGGAGGCCAGAGACCGAGCAGTAAAACTGTCGCCATAAGGCCGAGCAGGCAGGCTGTAGGCCGCGCCATCTCTCTTGGAGAGCGGATAACTGCACCCGCCAAAGCTCCGAGACAAGCTGTCACCATGCTATTCCGTTCATCGTCTCGTCCTTCCTTGTTTACGGGTCAGGCGGTTCAATTCGCCGCCTTCTGTCCCTATATTCGCCACCGCATGCCGCGCGCGCGGTCCCAGGGCGCTTTGTGTGCGCCTGACTCCGACTCAAGTATAGGACAAATAGATGCAGGGTGAGGGCATGGAGGCGCTTAATCCACCCCTCGCGATCTCACATCCACTCTGAGTCGCTATCCATGATGCAGCCCAGCGACAACCAAAGACCACTGTCCCTTATTGCTCTGTATCCGGAGTTCGTCGGTATTCCTTATAGCGCCTGTTTCTCTCACTCAAGATTAGAGCAATATCAATAAAGATGTGTAAAAAATGAGTCAGATTGTTGTTGGCCGTCGGGAGGGTTTGAAAGTAGGCTATGATTGCGCAGCGTCGAGAACGCAGTGAATACCGTGCGAGTTAGGAGTGAGTACAATGTCAGAAAATAACAATGCTGGTCGCTCTCGCTGGTCCCGTGGCTGGATTTTGCTCGGCGTTCTTTACGGAATTTTCTTCTTCTGGTATACCTCATTTGAAGGGCCTTTAACGGAGGAGGAGGTTGCTCACTTCTCCCGCGTTATAGAGAATTCTCCTGGCGGACAAGAGCGGTTGGAACGGTGGCAGGGCTTTATGCAGGCCGATACCGGCGATGATTTCGCGGTGTGGAATGCGATAGACCTTCTTGATACACCCAGACCTGTGGCTGGGGCGTTACCCGGAGAAAGCGCACAGCAGGTGCTGAATCGCTACTCGACGCCCTTTATGAGCAAAGCCCTGACGCGGGCGGGGCATGTCGTCTTACTGGGCTTCAGCGCCGGCAAGGCTATCGACCTATGGGGGTTGGAAGGCGCAGATAATTGGGATCAGGGAGCTCTCATTCGGTATCGCAGTCGGCGTGACCTGCTGGAGATGTTCGAAGAGATTACCGCGGATGAGTCGGGCATTCATGCGTTTAAGGTGGCGGCAATGGAGAAAACGTTGGCCTTTCCTTTGGATCCCTGGTATCAGCTGGGCGACCCTCGCCTGGTGCTGGGCCTGTTGTTCCTCATCATTGGATTGCTTTTACAGCTGCGACGTAATCGACTAGGGTGAGTCGCCACAATAGCCGCGAGGCCTCACACTCTACCTCTGGCTATCTGAATATCAGGAACATTGAAGGAAGACGCTCCATGCCCCTTGGCCGCCAGCGCTATCCCGACAGAGCACTTTGAAGCCGAAGATCTCTCATACTGTTTCAGGCGGGCTCGTTAAGCGCGGGATTCGCCAGGCGACCCAGGCCCCGAATACGGCGATTCCGAAGTAGCTGACGCTGATGGTGAAAAAACTGGCGTTGCCTTCGCCGAGCCAGATAGGAAGCGCCTGTAGAATAGCCCCGCTTAAACAACCTCCCGCATTGACGATCGCCACGACCGTCGCGGCCTGGCCTGCTGGAAGTCCGAGGCCGGCTACCGCAAAGCTCAGCGAGCAGGTGCCAATGAGCAGGCCGAGGGCCACCATCAAGACCAGCAGCTGGTCGGTGGAAGCGGTCCTCGAAACCCACAGGGTCACTGTTATCAGTACCAGGGTTAAGGTCGTCGAGGTCCGCAGAATTCCACGCAAACGCTCGACCCGCCCCCCGAGCATTCCGGCCACGAGCATACCCATGGCCAGACCGGAGAAAAGACCCAACTCCAGTGTTGAGATCTCAGCCGCAGTGCAGCCGCAGGCCTCTTGCAGCTTTACATTCCAGTACCCACCAAAGCCAAGGATTAGCCCGGCTCCCCAGACATAGAGCCCGATTCCCAGACGCACGAGAGGGCGCTGTAGCGAATCTACGATGCTGTGTTTGATTCCTCCGGCTTCGTGCGACGGCGCGTGAACAGGTTTTGTGAAGAGCAGGGTCACCCAGAGCAGAACGCCCAAAGCGAGTCCGAGAAGCGCCTGTCCCAGCATGAGCACGCGCCAGGGGGTGTCTTCAAAGAGAGCAGGGATGAATACGGCTGAAATGGCACCGATTCCGAAGCACATATCCGCAACTGCCATTGCCAGCGCAAAGCGACGCGCGGGTAGGCGACTGCGCGCTATTTTTCCAGTACCGGGAAACACAAAGGCCATGAAGCCCCCCGCCAGAATTCGTGTTCCCAGCAGCGTCCAGAACCCTTGTGCTTCGGAAAATAAAAAGACAGAGAGGATGGAGAAGCCCGCCGCAATTGGAAGGACTTGCCTCGCTCCGAATCGATCCAGCAGGAGTCCCGCCGGTAATTGCATCAGTCCATAGGCTAAAAGATAAGCTAACGAAATCGCCGCTGTTTCAAATGCGGTCAGTCGGAATTCCTGCTGGATTGACTCGGCAAAAAAACCGTAGGCGAATTGGAAGTCGACCTGCCATAGAAGAAAAAGAACCGCGACGCACCATGGCCACCAGGCCCTGAAGTTCCCCGGTCCGCTCTCCGAGGCTTCCCCTCTCATTCTCAGACCCCTATCCCGATGCTTACTCACCTAAGGCAGTGTCCGTGCAAGCCAAACTCTCGTAGCTCGAGCATAAGACATATAAAAATCTGATTATGCACAAGTCGCCCACTCAATACGATGTCTCGCGCCTGTAACTATCCAGGCTAGCTGATCTGCCTACCTACCAGAAATGATGCTGGTGGATGCCGGTTCGAAACACTGTGTTAATGACGGCTTTGACTGAACCGTAGCAATACCTGCACAATTCTGCGTGCCTTCGGGTGTGAATCACTTCTCGGGCTGAATTCAGTGAGAGAAGAGTGGCCACTGCTGGGCCGGCGGTTTTTCCGGTGTCCGTATCGTCTACCCTTATTTTAAATGGAATACATGCCGCCAAGAACCATCAGCCAAATGAGTGGATGTAACGGCACCGCTAGCACCGACATATTTGCCGGTCCCTCCAATCACTGCACGCTCCAAAGTGTCTTCAGTTTTTAACGTCGATCCAGTAATTGGATACAGACCAACGCCCTGAAGCTGAATCGTATCTTTACCTTTGTCATCGAAAGAAACTACCGAAAGTGTTACGCGACTTTCTAGCTCCGTTGTATGTGCGGCATAGCCGGTAGTGGTCATCAACCAATCCATCATCACATCTTTATTGTTAGACGACTTGGCACTAAATCGCCAAATTCGCACATCACCGACTGAATCACCCTCTTGTCCCATGTCGAGAATCGTGGGCGCTGGCGTTGGTCCATGAGTAATACTCAAAGTAGAGTCTGCTAGGGCCGAACCGCTAAAAAATAGCGTGGCAATGGCATACAAAAAGAGTTGTTTCATAATGGTCTCCAAATCAGGGATTTACTTGGTGTTGCAGTATAGAACAACCCAGAGAGCGTTTGTGAGTAAATCACCTCGCAAGGAGGTGTTACTCGGAAGAAGAATACCGCAACTCGCTGGTCTGTTTTGCTAACTGCCTGCTTGTGTTAGTGGTTCTGCACTGCCCATAGGTTCATTTTAGAATGACCGCCTAACGCTGCTCGTGCCTAGGCGTTCTTTTTGGGCACGTGGCTGGGGTCTCCTCTGGTTCTGGCGAGGTACTGCGACGGCGTTTCGCCAAACCAACGTTTGAAGCTGCGCCTAAAGCTGGAGACGTCGCTGAAGCCCATCAAATATCCGACGCTTTCGACAGACAAACGCCTATCGGCGAGGTAGTCGACGGCCTGACTTTTGGCCAGCTCGTCCCCAACTTTCTGGAACTGTGTGCCCTCCGATGCCAACTTCCGTATCAACGTACGCGAGCTCATAGACAGCTTTTCTGCCACCTGCTTTAGCGTCCAGATTTTGCCTGGATTCTCTCTTATGAGTGTCGAAACGGCCTCTTCGGTCGATCGGTTAGTGTTGAGGCCTCCGCCTGTGTTCATTTCCTTCAACTGTCTTTCACAGATTGCTATGGCTTCCTGATGCAGCGCCGGGTCGGCAGTCGGGGAGGGCATGGACAACAGGGAAGCTGGAACGATAATCACTGTTGCTGGCTGATTGAACTTTACATTCTCACCAAAATGATTGTAATACTGCTCTCCATAGTTGGGCTTTGGGTAGACGAGACGGATTTCCCCACTGAATGTTTTATGACCGGTGAAAAAAGTAATGGCAGAAAAAAAGCCGCTCAATGTGGCCTCAGTAACAAATACCCGTAAGTCGCCAAGGTCGAAAGTTTCAGTAAACTCGACTTGTACCCCG
>CAJQQW010000322.1 GCA_905480565.1 uncultured Halioglobus sp.
GCCAAGATGAAAACTAACCGAATCGGCGCAACAGCGGCTACAGATGCGTCGGGGCAAGTTTGGGCTGTTGGCTCACAGGGCGCGATTTCCTTAACCCAGAAGAAGGAATTCGCGGCACTGACCAAGACGGAAAAAAAGTCCATCAATATATCGGCTCGAATCAAAGCGAGTAAGGAAGCGGAAACAAACAGGCTAAGGAAGGCCGAAGCGGAGAATAAGCGAGTCGACGCCGAAAAAGCGTTGCAAAAGAAGCAAAAACGGCGCGCAGAGGCCGCACGCAAAAAAGCCGAAGCCGAAGAAAAACAGCGGCGCGCAGAGGCCGCACGCAAAAAAGCCGAGGCCGAGGAAAAACAGCGACTGGCGTCAGAACTGGCGGATATAGACCAACAAGAACAGGAAAACATACGCCTGGTCCAATCAGATGCACTGGAAAAGCGCTCGACCGCAAAACAGCTGTCCGATGAGCGCCTGCTGGCCATCGGCAAGGGGACGCACACAAACGCCGCTCAGAGACCTGAATTTACTGTATCGCCCGGGACTATCGGTGCCACACGCAGCGACAACAGTAGCGCGAAAGGAGCGACGCCTCCAGTCAGGGCTCGTCAGACTGGTGAGCCCAATTTTTATAACCTACGCCCCTTCCGGAACACCGACACAGTGAAGAGACGCGCCAGTTCGGCCATCAGAACGAAGAAGCGCAGCGTAACGCTGGGCTCCGCAGCAGCACTTCTGCTTCTCGTGTCTGCTAGTCAATTATTCAGCGTACAAGACAAGGGACTATTGAACGGACCTCATGCCGTTGCCATAGACAGTAATTCAGGCCTGGTGCTGCTCACAGAAGATACCCTGCTCATGCACGACCGCGCCGGGGTCTTTCAGTCCAGCATTACAGCCACAGACCTTGGCCTTTACTCCCTGCGATCGCCATTGGCATTCGACAACGCTGACGCAATGATCATTATGGGCTCAACCCTGACAGACTCCGGGGAAACGTCACATCCGTTCCTGGCCCGGTGCGATATGCAGGAACAAAGTTGTGCGCCGCTGCTGAAGAACAACCCCAGTCTAAGGCAGTTCATAATTAATCCGATGGACAACAGCCTATTGCTGGCGGGCGCGGGACAATTAGTAAAAATCGATCCGCAGGGAAATGTAAGTGCAGAAGCCGAGCTGGCGCTAACGGAGAGCGCAGTGCTGCGATTACACGCAGGCTTACTCTTTATTAGCAGCGGCGAAGGCCCCGCTATTAGTGTCTACCGCTACGAAGATAGCGCGTTTGCCAAACAGCTGGATGAAATTCTGCTCTTCCCGCCCCTCGCGGTCGAATCTGGCCGCAGTGAAGTCGCTAACTTCGTCTGGTCTGCCAACGCGTGGTGGGTTGTACTTCGTAACCCCGATTCAGGCGACCACGGCGTGTATCGTTTCGATGAGGACTGGGGTTTTCTCGATGAAATCAAGCCCGTTACCCGCGACGTTCCACTGGAACTTGTAAACTGGGGAGAAAAAACGCTGGTTCACAACGTCCGTGATACTGACATCGCGCGCTTCAACGCAGCGGGCAAGCCCGAAATACCGTTTACCTCGAGCCGACTGACAGAGATATTGTCCACACGCAAAGAGCACTCAAAGCTTGCCAGATGGTTATGGCAAGGAGGCGTTATCTTCGCCAGCATACTATTGCTTGTATCCATGGGAGCAGCATTTCTTTGTGGATTACGCCAGCAAGTCTACAAATCGCAGCGCGCAAGCGGTGCGGAGCCCGTCGATGAATACGCTCTTGAACTACGCTGGGTAGATCCCGCCGTCGATCGCGCAAAGGTACTGCGCCAGCGTTCGATCAGCTACTACCTGATTGCCCTTGCCATCGTCATCATCGCTGTGGCGCAAAGTATCGACATCTGGCATATGTGCGCGCTGTTGCTATTCCTCAGCGGGCCGGGTATTGCACTTTCCTTACTGCAACGTTCGAGCGCAGGCCACATTGGCATTCTTTTCGACCGCCTGCTTTTGGTTGACCACTCCGACATGTACCATCTTGCGCGCGGTTCAAACATACAGTTTAGGGGGCCATTCCTGGTCATCGATGACGTCATTGTATTCACGGGTAGCCGACTACTACCCGCTTTCAATAGAAATCAGGTCACTGAATGGGCTTTGCCTCTGGCAACTGCGGGAATCAAGGTCGACAGCGCTACGATTGTAGTTAAACTACTCCAGGCCCGTCATCCTGTCGCGCTTGCCATGTGCTCGCTAATGGGCGGCTCGCTGTCAGCCCTGCTGGTCTTGGGGCTGCGGACAATATTCCAGCCATAAGCTGACTGCGCGGGGCGACAGTCGACGGTGCTATTGGATATACTACAGATCACTAAACGGCAATATTCGCGACATCGCGAAATACAGCAGGGATTGCGGTCTGTATGAGTAAGCAGCAACAAAAACAGGTTCCGCCAACCCCAAACAGGCGTGTGACCCTGTTCGTCACATGCCTCGCCGACCTTTTCCGGCCATCGGTCGCCTTTGCCTGTCTCGACCTGCTTGAGGAAGCGGGTTGCGAGGTCGTTGTCCCGACCGATCAAACCTGCTGCGGACAACCCGCGTATAACAGTGGCGATCGTGAGGCAGCAATCCCACTGGCGCAGCAGGTAGTGTCTCTGTTGGAGCCGGCCGACTATGTGGTTATTCCCTCCGGCTCCTGTGCCGGTATGATCGCGCATCACTACCCCAGCCTGCTAACCGGCGAATGGCGCGAGCGAGCGCTCGAAGTGAGCGCCAAAACCTACGAGCTCACCGTTTTTCTGCAGGATATTGTTGGAATACCACCTCGGAGCCCTATCAAGGCGGCGCGAACTTCTGTTACCTACCATGATGGTTGTGCCGGTCTGCGAGAGCTTGGAATACAAAATCAACCACGCCAGCTTTTGAAAAACTTATGCGGCGTGGAGGTCGATGAGCTGAAACAGAGTGAAGTCTGTTGCGGCTTCGGTGGCACGTTCTGCGCAAAGATG
Source organism: uncultured Halioglobus sp. (assembly GCA_905480565.1). Lineage (GTDB taxonomy): Bacteria > Pseudomonadota > Gammaproteobacteria > Pseudomonadales > Halieaceae > Marimicrobium. The sequence goes on from CAJQQW010000322.1 coordinate 3,006, forward strand.
CCGGAGATCTCCGCCAAAATGGTGGATGACAAGCTTGAAAACGCCTTGGCTACAGGCGCCACTGTGCTGACTGGCGGTGACCTTGGATGCCTGATGAATATTGCTGGCAGAGCGCGCCGACAAGGCAAGGAACTAGAGGTCAGGCATGTCGCAGAGCTGCTGGCCGATCAGCGAGACATTCCGGCCATTGGCGAGGGTCAGTAAGCAATGGAGATTAGCAGCGACACGTTCCTCGATAATGCATCTGCTGCGCTCAGAGACACCGACAAGGCAAAGCGCAGAGATTTTATCGCTATCGCTACGCCTCAAATACGCAAAGCGGCCATCGATGAGTTCGAAGGATTTGATGCATTGCGCAAGCATGTCAAGCGCATACGCCAGCATTCACTAAACAACCTCGCGCACTACCTTGAAAAGTTTGAACAGGAAGCGGTTCAGAACGGTAATCGTGTGCATTTCGCCCGCGATGGCGCGCAACTCAACGATATTGTGCTCGATATTTGCCAGCAGCACGGGGCAAAAAAGGTAATCAAGGGGAAATCCATGATTACCGAGGAAACAGGACTAAATGATTTCCTTAAGCGGGGTAATCTCGACGTCGTAGAAACAGACTTGGGCGAATACATCATTCAACTGGCAGGAGAAGCTCCAAGTCACATCGTTGGGCCCGCGTTGCACAAATCTGCGGATGAAATTGGCGAACTGTTTCTAAAAAATCACAAACTTGGGGACAGGGAATTCCAAGAAACCGAGAATCTGGTTGATGAAGCCAGAGGCGTTTTAAGAGAGCATTTTCTGAAGGGCGATGTCGGTATCATTGGCTCCAATGCGCTGATCGCCGAGAACGGCTATTCCATGCTGGTTACCAACGAGGGCAATGGTGATCTTTGCGCCAACCTGCCCGACGTACTGGTTATCTGTACGTCTATCGACCGCGTATTGCCGCGTGCAGAGGATGCTACCGCCATGCTGCGTCTGCTAGTTCGCTCCGCAACAGGGCAACCACAAACCTGTTATACCAGCTTTTACTCTGGCCCACGACGAGACACCGATATTGACGGACCTGTCGAAACGCATTTTGTCCTGCTGGATAATCGGCGCAGCGATATTCTTACCAGCGACTACCGTGAGATGCTCGAATGTATCCGCTGCGGCGCCTGTCTCAATCATTGCCCAATTTATGCCAGTGTTGGAGGTCACGCCTACGGGTCTGTCTACCAAGGGCCCATGGGCTCAGTGCTCACGCCTCTTTTAACCTCGCTGGAGGAGAGCAGCGCCCTGCCCAATGCCTGCACCACCTGTGGCCGGTGCGCCGAGGTCTGTCCCGCGGACATACCCCTGCCCGACCTCCTGCGGAATCTGCGACAAGAGGAAAACGATAAAAAATTAACATCAAGCCGTTGGCGCTCTGGATTAAAGCTGCACAGTTGGCTTGCACGGCATCCAAGACTCTATCAATGGGTTACCGGGATAGTAATACCAGCAATGCATATTATCGGTGGCTCGCGCGGCCGTTTATCTCGCCTACCGATGGCTTCAGGCTGGACCAGCCAGCGAGACTTCCCAGCACCCGAATCACGGACATTCATGCAGCAGTACAAAGCGAGACTGAGAAAAAATCATGAGCAATAGTTCTCGCGCAGAACTGCTTGATAAATTGCGCGATACGGCATCGGGGCAGAGCGCAGGAAGAATCGAGTTAGAACGCAATGCTATGGGCAGCGGCAATGCGCCCTTTGTTTCCGCTAATAATCTCAGCCTGACTTATCTGCAAAATGTTCTTGCAAACCGGGGCAGCATCACTTGTGTTGCGAACCGCAATGAAGCCGTCCAGGCCGTTGGAAACTACCTGTACGGACACTTCCGCAGCCATCGACTGGTGGCGGGAAACGATCCGCGGCTTGCGGCAATGCCATGGCGCGATGCCGGGGTATTACCCCGCTTCGGCAGCCTGGAGGAAGGTGAGCCGGCGGCACTGAGCTACGCCAAGCTGGGCATTGTTGAAACGGGCGCAGTTGTCACCTACACAGGCAAAGGTAATCCCTGCGCAAATCACTTATTGCCAGAGCACCACCTCGTCCTGGTGGACGTCAATGATCTCGTTCTTAACCTCGAACAAGCCTGGGAAAAGATTAACGGCGACCTTGGCAAGGATGGGCGCCCACGGGGAATCAACATGATCGCAGGCCCATCCAGCACGGCGGATATTGAGGGTCAAGTGGTGTATGGCGCCCACGGCCCGCGCCGGTGGCACGTAATCCTTTTGGGCGAGGTGCCCGAAGAAACCCGGGAACTGGCCAAAAACAACGCCCCAACGGACTGAGAAGTAACTCGTCGAGCCGCGCTCTACGGCAGCGAAGTATAGGTGAATTTTTGTCCGCCCAGAGCAGCTTCGAACATCAGCCCCCCCGTTGCAACAGTGAAGATTGCCATGCCTTTGCGATACCCTGCTGACGTTGTAGCCGCATCGTTTCGACCACCGCTAATACCTGCCGCAGCGCCACCGCCGGTATTTGCCTCGGCGGAAACTCCAGCGGTAATTGCAACGGCTGTCGCCTGGGCGCTGAATTCAAAATTTCCGGAAGTAAACGACTTGAACGCTTGTTCATTTTCGAAAAAAATAATCTGGCTGTATGCCTGACCTCCCAGCTGCGCGCCCAACGTGAGCTGCGTCACCGTAGAGTTTCCAACATGTTTGTCCGCGACAAATACCTTACCCTCACCGTAGGCACCCCCTACAACAAAACCGGCCTTACCCACTGTGGGATATATCGCAAACCCGTATGCGGTCTTGAAGTATTCGCCACTCTGCCCTGCGTTCTTGAACACATTGATAGCATCAGCATAGCTATTGGCCCAGGCGGCAGACGTAAAGGCGAACAGCACAAAACTGGCGAACAGAACTTTTACTTGAGTATACATCGGTTAACACCTCTCATCGGG
>CAJQQW010000323.1 GCA_905480565.1 uncultured Halioglobus sp.
CTGGGCTTTCACCAACACATCCCGGCAGGTTTTGACGACTTGCTCATGCGCTTTAGTCAATATGCTGACCATACTCTTGCCATCGGGCACGCCGTCAACTTCCTTCACTGCGCTTAACTCGGCGAAGGCCTTGTAAGTGCCTGGGGCCACAACGTCAAGGGTGCGAATGCGCTCGGCAATGTCGTCCACCGCTACCGCCAGCTCGGTGTAGTGCTCTTCGAACATGAGGTGCAGTTCGCGAAATTGCGGACCAGTGACATTCCAGTGAAAGTTGTGTGTTTGCAGGTACAGCGTATAAGAATCTGCCAGCAGGTGCTTCAATCCGTTAGCGATACTTTCTCTGTCTTTCTCATTAATGCCAATGTCGATAGTTCCCATCACAATACGTCCTTTACGCTTTAGCTCGGTCAGTAGAGTACCGCAGCGCGATACGTTGTAAAAACGGTATTAATTTATAGAGGCCATTGCGGCAAGCTATTAAACCTTCGCCCCGGTCAGGAGAGCAGATTCAGGTCTATGTTCAATTACAGGATCTCACTGACAGCGTCCGACCTTGCGTCAGGATCACTCATACGGGACTCTTGGCCCTGCCCCCTGAAATCTCCCTGACCAGTTTAGGCACCATGTATCCAGGCAAATGGGCACTGAGTTCCTGCACCAGAGCCTGCGCCTCGGCCTCACCGATATCGAAATGAGCCGCTCCTTTTACTTTATCCAGCATGTGCAGGTAATAGGGTAATGCGCCGGCACTGAATAGCGACTGGCTCAACGCGATTTGTGCAAGCACATTATCATTGATGCTCCGCAGCAGTACGGCCTGGTTGAGCACGATAACGTCACGGCGTCGCAATGCAAAAATCGCCTCTGTGACATGCTCATCGATTTCGTTGGCATGATTGCAGTGCAGAACCATCACGGTCTGCACGTTCTGTGGGCAGATGGCGTCCAGTAGCTCCTCGGTTACTCGATCAGGTATAACGATGGGCAGTCGGCTGTGAATACGCAGGCGCTTTACGTGGGCGATATCCGCAATCCTGTTTGTTAATTCTGTAAGTTGCGCGTCATCCATGATGAGAGGATCGCCTCCACTCAGGATCACTTCCTCGATACTGTTGTCACTGCGAATATAGTCCAGCGCCTCCTGCCATTCACTGCGGCTGTTGCGGTTGTCCGAGTAAGGAAAGTGTCGTCGGAAGCAGTATCGGCAATTGACTGCGCAGCCGCCGCTGGCGATAAGCAGAACGCGACCGTTGTATTTATGAATGATACCCCGGTGAGGTATGTGCCCGGTCTCTTGCAGCGGATCCATGGTGTATCCTGTGCTCTCGGACATCTCCCGATTCGACGACAGCACCTGCAGTAACAGGGGATCCTGTGGGTCGGCGCAGCGCATGCGAGAGACAAAGCTGCGGGGCACCTTCAGCGGGAAATCCTGACAGGCACCTCCGGCGATGCCGACATCTTCCAGGCGAAGATTCAAGGCCTCAAGCAGTTCGCCACGAGAAGTGATTACGTTGCGCAGCTGACTCTGCCAGTCTTCGGCTGCTCTCTCAATCGCGCTGTGTATCAAGGCGTTTACTCTGAACAAGGATGCGTGTTTGCATTGTAGCAATACTGTTGAAAAAGCGGCGATTCAGGCCGTGAAATACCCGACTCTTGTGCTACCCATCTGTCTGCTGCGATACTCGGCGGATTCGGCGCAAACAGAGAGAAGACACGATGACAGGTAGCGATGATCTATGCAGTTTGCGATGGGACGAAAATCGCGGAATGGCGGCGATAATTGATCAGAGGTTGTTACCCCACGCACTGGAATGGTGTTACCTGGATTCATTGGAGGCGTACTGTTTTGCCATTAGTGAAATGCAGGTTCGTGGTGCACCGTTGATCGGCGTGACAGCTGCCTTTGGATTGGCGCATGCCCTGGCTCAGGATCCCTCCGATGAAAATCTGGCCAACGCCAGTCGTGCACTTCTGGCGACGCGGCCGACAGCGGTGAATCTGCGCTGGGCGCTTGAGCAGGTCGGTAGTGTGGTGCGTGACTTACCCGCCGCTGAGCGAGCAACTGTCGCGCACGACAAAGCTGTCCTATTGCGAAAAGAGGATATTGCTAATTGTGAACGCATTGGCAATAACGGCCTTGAGGTACTGCGCGGACTAGGCAGAAACCGTCTCGATATTATGACGCACTGCAATGCGGGCTGGCTGGCCACAGTGCAGTGGGGAACCGCACTGGCGCCTATATACAAGGCACATGCCAGCGGTATCGATGTACATGTCTGGGTGTCTGAGACGCGTCCCCGTAATCAGGGAACAAGCCTGACCGCCTGGGAACTGAATGAGGCGGGCGTGCCTTGCACGGTCGTAACGGATAACAGTTGCGGCCAGCTGATGCGTCAGGGCAGGGTCGACTGTGTGATTGTTGGTAGTGATCGCACTGCCGCCAACGGCGATGTTTGTAACAAAGTGGGCACTTACCTCAAGGCATTGGCGGCGCAGGCCAACGATGTGCCGTTCTATGCTGCGCTGCCAGAATCGACCATCGACTGGACGTGCCGTGACGGTGCTGAGATACCTATTGAAGAGCGCGATGCGTCAGAGGTGCTCAGCATTGCGGGTCTGGATGCTAGTGGTACCAGGCGAGAGGTCAACCTCGCGGGTGTTGCGACCTCGGCGCTGAACCAGGCATTTGATGTCACGCCTGCACAGCACGTCAGGGGGCTGATTACAGACTATGGCACGTTCGACGCCAGTGAAGCCGGGCTGAAAGAAATGCGTTCGGTTATCCAGCGAGGGTAACCGCCCAATTCAGGCCGCCAGGCGCAACGTGCGTGCGCACTCCAACAACTGCCTGGCACACAGGCTGTCACTGTAACGTGGCGAAACGCCGCGCTAATCAGTCGAGGTGCAGGTCGTAGTCGCCGAGTTCGTCCTGCAGACGCCTTTCTTCGAGTCGTTGCTCTGCCAGACGTCTTTTCTCGACCAGCCGTCGTTTTTCCGACGAAATGGGCAGCGCCTCCTGAAGCAACTCGTCGGAAACTTCCCCAAGTGCCGGCTCAAACAAGTCTTCTGCCAGTTCGGTTTTGCTTGGTGCTTGGTTACGTTCTTCCATTCTGACCCTCCCCCTAATAAAAAGGTCAAACCATGGCACTGGATTTGAGGTGCCAATTTGAAGGAGTAAATCAGAGTTATCAAAATTGGACAATGAATTACTTATGTCAGTTTTACGCAGATTTTGCCTGTAAAAAGACCGACGGCCCACAACCCTCCATGGTTTCCCGGTGCCCGTGCCACGTCCTTGTGGTCGCCTTCCCTGGCGATGTGACACCGGCAGGCCGCCGTCTGTCATAGAAAGCAAAATTGATGCCAATGAATGCGTAGGCGTTTTTCACTGTTTTGCTGCGGTGATTTGACGGCCAAACCTTGGCCGCGCCCGTTCGGACCTGTCCGTACTTGTTTGGACAGGCTTTCCGATGCTGGGACCCGCGCCAATCCGATATCTTGCATGGGCGTTCCTGGCTCGCTAGAGTGAGCCCTCAATTCTGTAGACCGGGAATACGCCATGACGCTGTTGCGCACACCGTTGGACAGTTTGCACAGGGAGTTCGGTGCCAAGATGGTGTCGTTTGCCGGATACGATATGCCGGTTCAGTACCCGACGGGCATTATTAAGGAGCATCTGCATACACGCGAGGCAGCGGGCCTGTTCGATGTATCTCACATGGGACAGGTGGTTGTCAGCGGGAAGGGGGCGGCAACCGGTCTCGAGGGGTTGGTGCCGGGCGATATTGAGGGTCTCGGGATTAACTGCCAGTTATATACCATGATGACAAATGAATCAGGCGGCGTGCTCGATGATCTGATCGTAACGCGCTGGGGCGATGAGGAATTTTTTCTTGTATTGAATGCTGCTTGCAAATCGGCAGATATTGAGCATTTACGTGCACATTTGCCTGACTTAAACCTCTCCGTACTGGAGCCCCGGGCACTCATTGCTTTGCAGGGCCCGGCTGCGCGAGAGGTGATGAGTAATGTTTGCCCAGCGGCCGCTGGCCTGCAATTTTTGACTGGCTGTCAAGCGGATATCGATGGTGCTGAAGCGTACATCACGTGCTCTGGCTATACCGGTGAGGATGGTTTCGAAATTTCTTTGCCAGGAGACGCATCCGAGAGCGTGGCACGACGGCTATTGGCGATGGATGCGGTACATCCCATTGGTTTGGGTGCGCGTGATTCCCTGCGGCTGGAGGCCGGTTTATGCTTGTACGGACACGAATTGACTACGGACATTGATCCGGTGCAGGCAGGGCTTGTCTGGACAATCGGCAAGGCCCGGCGACCCGATGGCGAACGCCCTGGAGGATTTCCCGGAGCGGCAGAAATCTTTGCTGTCATGGAAAATAAGCCGCCTTTGGCCCGGGTTGGATTGAGGGTTGAGAGTAAGCGGCCTGTGCGCGAAGGGCAGGCCGTACTGGATGAGTCTGGCACGAAGGTTGGGGAAATATGTTCGGCTGCTTATGGCGCGAGCGTTGGC
>CAJQQW010000324.1 GCA_905480565.1 uncultured Halioglobus sp.
TCTCAGCCAGACGAGTCGACCAAGATCGACAAGAATATCCCCCGCATGTCCCAGGTTATCTTTGAAAATAGAGTTCGAGGCATTGCCCTGCAGGTTGGGCGCATCGGGGAGGTTACCCGCAGCCTGCAGGAGACGGAGTTCGCCAGCGCTCTGACCGTAGGGTACCGAAAAAATATCTACCCCCGGGTACAGCGCGCGAATTGAATCCATGAAGTCTTGCCAAGCGCCGGTGTTGAAAGCGACCCAGCTATTCGCGTAGTTCGTGGCGTTAAAATTCGCGGGATACGGCGTCCAGGGCAACGCGATACAGAAGCGAGTTCCAGCATTTTTTTCCAGCGCATAACCGATCCAGTTATCATAGCCCTGAGTTGATGGGTACGTTGGGTGATACGTCATACAAAACAATTCGATTTCGCCGCCATCGAGAACCGCCTGGATCTGCTCGCGCTTGCTTTGATTATTCCACAACGCCTCAGGTGCGCCATTAGCGCCTCCATTAAACACAAGAGTCTGTGTGTGCCCGGCAATCCCTGCCGCCGCAACGTAGTCGGGCATGCCCTCGGCATAAGGTCTGAAAAAGCTGTGCCCGGCGAACAATGCTTTGAAGCCCGGATTCGGCGTATCGGCGACTGCCTTATGGGCCGAAAACACCAGGCAGACAACTACAATTAGCGTTCGAATCACTATCACTGTCTAAACCTGCGATTTATCTATATAACGTTTCCTTACAACGCTATATAGCAATCCCACCATAGTCAATAAATTCATACGCGTTGAGCATGACTAAATGCGCTAAAACACGACCTCGCCACAATTTGAGCAAGAGTGACGCCATCAAAGGAGTGGCTTCGGGGGTGCAACTGGAATTGGCGAAGCTTTGGCAACGATTGGAGACGCCCTCTGGGAATCGGGAGAAGGGCTCAGTAGAGGTTCGGTATAGGCAGGGCCCAGATACAAAAAAACCGCAAAGTGACGCGCTTTGAATCGGACGAAAACCGCTCAATGGTTAACGCAGGTTACCCCAGCGCAACTCGCCGTTTCACATACTGCTCCACAACTGGGATTCACAGAGGAAGTCTCCTGATCGGGATTGGCGATGGAAATACAATTGTCCCCGGCATCGGTGACACCATCTGAATCGGCATCCTCGGTCAACTCCCATAAGCTGTTTCCACCATTGTTGTATACCGTTGCAACACCGCCCGCGTCGAGAACTAGTGGGTTTACCAACACCCTGCTGCTATAGGTCCAGCCGGCAGGAACCGACATGCCAATAAACGCATCCAGATTACCCAATACAATGCCGGTAGTTTCGAGATAGTCAACATCCGCTACTATCATGGTGTAGACATTCCCATCAAGAGCACTTAACTCGTGTACCACTGACCCCGCATCAAAGGTAAGACGTATATCGCGTTCCACTCGAAATCCGTTAGCACCAGCACCGAGCGAGACAGCGCCCAAGAGGGTACCTAGGTAATCGAAAGTAAAACCTGCGTGCACAAAACTGGAGGCGACCCCTTGCGGCGGGACTGAATTGACTTCCCAGGTGTTGAATGCTCCCTCAACTCGCAGAACGGCCTGATAGCCCTGAGGCGCTGTCAGGCTGTCAAACTCAGCCACTGTACAGTCACAGCGATAGACGTAGGGACCCGTTTTGTATTCCAGCGAGAAAATTTGACTGGCAGCGCTTACAGAAAAGCCTGACAGGACCGCGACAAAGAGTAGCCGGAAAAATAATGCTGTTTTCGTTAAGTTGCGCATGACTTTACTTCCACATATGAGCACGGTCATTTAACGTGATCTGCTCATCGATCTACAAAGCGTCGTGTGAACGTATGACCCTATTGCTCGGTAGTGTATATCTTTTCCGGCCAATTAGATTAGAGCTCACATTGTGCTCTGTTCTTCCACAGAACTTTCTGACACCACGTCTGGAAGCTTACTTTGAACGCAGGCTATTTGCACCGGAATCTTTTCGCGCTTTCCAGGAGGTAATCGAGAATGTCGGACTGGGTGCTGTGCGCCAACGGTGCAGCAACAACCATCTCACCGAGTTGGATCTCTCCCCAGTGCCGAACCTGGCTCAGCTGTGGTGCGTTGACACGCTTGAAATACTCAACCCGCCCCAAGGCTTGAAGGTAGGGGGACAATGAATAGTTCTTCCTGAATTCTTTAGCCAGACGGGGCTCGGTATACGGCCAGTAGTGGGGAGGATTGCAGAGATAGGCTATGCGGGATGCAACTGGGATTTAGCAGATGCTTGCGAGGCTGGGGCTGTCTTTTGGGGTGCAGGGGTAAAGCTCGGCATAGGTGCCCTTATCTTCTCCGTTTTGCCTGATAGCAGACCTCGGTATGCGACACGGCAGGATGATTGTGAAAAGCTCTCAGTTGGAGCGAGTCAACGTTTTTTGGGCTGGACATTGCTCAGATAATCGCGCTACCAATGCTGACGCAATATTATTTGCGACCTCCGCTATGCGCACTGCCGTAAGCCTGTTAGCGCTGGTAAACCTTGGCATATCTGAAACGCCAATATGATGCAATCCAATGCTGCGCTGTGTCATCAAATAAACAGTTTCGCTAAAAGTGCCATCAGCTAGTTTAAGCCGGCCATCACTCGCGAGATAAAATCCACCGGTGCCATTGGCCACTCCATGGCCCGATGCAACCAATTGATCCAGCAGTGTCATTCCATCAATTAAAAATGGGTCACGCGCACCTGTGCAATTAACTAAGGCATCGCAATGCAGCGACTCACCACTGGCTAACTGCAAGACAAAAGTACCCTGCTGTTCGTGCATCGTTATCAACTTATCGTTATACCGTTCGATTGCCAGTGGTATCTCACCCAACTGCCGCATGGTATGCCAGTATTCGTAAGGAGTGAATAATAGCCTCGCTTCGAGCCGCGCATGATACTCGATAGCAAAGCACTCAATGTCGGGCAGCGCATCTCGGATTTTCTGCTCCACCTCACCCAGTTGGCGCAAGAACAGCATAAATAAATGCGGCGAGGCACGCTCTTCCAGATTTTTCACGGCGGTACATACAGCCAAAAAATAGCTTTCGGCTGTGAAATTCTGCTCGGGGTCTAGAAACTCTTCGCGTAATTGTTGCAATAACTGCTGCTGACTTAGACTGATCCAGCGCAACTCATCAGGCTGCTGGTCATCAGGCAAAGGCTGAAGCACTGCGCCGGAATGTAGCGTGGCGGCAGGCGCCAGTTGTTTGATCTGCAGACTGCCTCGCTGCAATGCGGCGCGTAGCCGAGGGTCGTTCGCCATTCCCCAAAAACAGTCCAGCGCACAAGCATTACCACCCGCGATCACCAATTGCAGTGGTCGCGAGTCGCCGTCGGGAAGTGCGCTCACCAACTGCTGGTGAAAATAGTGTCGAGGTTGCCCGTATAGGTTTTCTAACACCATGGGGTGGTTTTTTATACTTTGCATTAAGGGACGCGGGAGCAAGTCACCACCAGCGTAAACAAGGTAGTCACACCGGACTTCCTCGTCATTCTTGCCCGCCTCGGTCAGGAATAGGATATGTTCATTTGTACTTCTATCACTAATCTCTAAATACCGTACCTCGGCCTGAATATAGTGCAGAGAAAGCATATCATTGACGGCAGCTGCCAGGACGTCAGCAGCCAGCGAAGCAAGAAAATCACCGTATACGCAGCGAGGAAAGTAGACTGTCTCATAATGACCCCCGCTCAGCGAATGCTGGTTAAAATTGAGCCATTGAGCGATCGCTTGCTGTTCCCAAGGCTGGCAGTTTTCGGAAGCATCTTGGCATAGCTTTCCGTCTCTAGATACCAGCCCAAGACGCTGAAACCAAATCTGGTTATGCTGCTGCAGCCACCTGACAAAATCTCCCTCAGGTCCTATTACATCAACCAGGCTCATGCGGCCTGCGGGACTGTTAAGTAGTTCGGCATGGCTGCCAACTCGCTGCGGTTGATCTGGTTGCCAGGGAATGGCGTAAGCGCGACCTCGACCGAATTGATCCAACGGGGCTGGGTCTATAACAAGTATTTCAACCGGGTCTGTGCTGGCGATCAGTTGGTTCCGCAACTGACGTACCAATACCAAAGAAGCTAGCCCGCCTCCGACCACTGCTATAGTTTTTTTTTCATGAAATACCGCTGTTGTATTCATAGGGCAACCTCACTCACTCAAGTAAAACTCAGAGTTCACACTTAGGCAACCGGCTTCACCCAAAATTTCAGTAATCCTGGTCCGTGGCTGCAACCAATCTCGAAAGAAATATGATAGCTCTGTTGCTCTACCAACTTAGCTACGCCAGCACGTTAGATAATGGGCTAAACATAGCAGCCCTTCGGAAGCGGGGAGGACTGCAGACAAAAGGCTATACGGGGTGCACTTGGGATTTAGAAGATGCTTGCGAAGGTGGGGCTGTCTTTCGGGGTGCAGAGGTAAAGCTCGGAATAAGTTCAGTATACCCAGACCCCAGATACAAAAAAGCCCGCAGGGCAGCGGGCTTCGACTTAAGCTAGTGGCCCGCTATACCTGCCGAAGCCGCATAGGTGGGAAAGCCATCAGCTATTGGCGAGAAAAAACTGTGTCCGATAAACAGTGACTTGAAGCCAGGATTCGGCGTCACAGCTGCTGCGCTGTGGGATAACGGCGCTAGCCAAACCAGAGCGATCATTGGAGCATATTTCACTTTCATCAGTCTTTATCCCTTTTTTCACGCCAAGCGTACGTGTAGAGTTACTTAACTCGCAAGTTGTAGTGTTTTCTAGCGTGGAACGCCAACGTAACCAGGGTCACAGTTTCATGAAAATTTTGCCGCCAGCATTTCTGGTCGTCATCAATCTGGCTTTGAATTTAGCTGGAGCGTAACTGTTGATTCGCGCAGGAGGCCACGCCGCAGTTGGTGCGACCGGAATTGGGCAGATGCTTGCGAAGGTGGGGCTGTGACTTGGAGGGCAAGGGAAAAGCTCGGCATAGGTGGGGCCGAGTCGGTCAAGGTCCGCCTTCGCCTATGAAGGGACGTTAGGCTAGAATCGTCTTGGCATCTGCTTTCAACCGCCAAAGCCGACCCTAAGATTTGAGAATCAACGGATGATTACGTGAAGTCCTGTATAAAATTGCTGATAGCGACTTTGCTTGTCTTAAATGCGAGCTTCGGTTATTCCGATAGCAGGCCCAACATCGTTTACGTCCTCATAGATAATTGGGGGTGGGGTGACCTGAGCGCTCAAGGCGGAAACATTCAGACTGAAAATATTGACGAGTTTGCTCGTCAGGGGCTTCGCCTCACCAACTTTAACGTTCAGAACCAATGCACACCGACCCGATCAGCGTTGCATACTGGCCGCCTTCCAATCCGGTCTGGCACGTATAAAGTTCCGGCTCCAGGTGAACCAGATGGTTTAGCTGCATGGGAATACACTCTGCCGGAACTCCTATCTGACGCGGGTTATGGAACTGCTCTGTTTGGAAAATGGCATCTCGGGATGACCATTAACAAACTCCCGAACACTCAGGGGTACGATCAGTTCTGGGGTCACAGTGAGGGCACCAACGCCTCCTCGTATACCTCTACGGCCCAGTTCGACCCTTCTGTTGCTACCGTGCCCTATATATGGGAAGGAGTGAAAGGCAAGGACGCGACCAAGGTACGGCTTTTTGATCTGGAAGCACGCGCGGTGATGGACCGCGAAATAACCGAAAAATCTATTGATTACATTAGTAAAATGGCTAAATCCGGCAAGCCATTTTATATCTATATCGGGCTGACACATTTCCATCCGCCGTTTCTAGTGCACCCCGACTTCGAGAACAAGTCGAAAGCAGGTGTTTTTGCCGATACGGTCATGGAGGTTGATCATAATGTTGGCCAAATTCTTGAAGCTATAAAAGTAGCTGGTATTGAAGACAATACGCTAGTGATACTGACGGGCGACAATGCAGCAGGCGTTTTCCCAGCAGAAGGTCTTGCCTCCGGTGAAGTTTCAGGTTCAAACGGGCCATGGCGCGGTGGCTTAAGCACAGCTTATGAGGGAGGCATGCGCACGCCAGCAATGGTTCGCTGGCCCGGAAAAATACCTACAGGTAAAGTCTCTGACGAAATATTCGCCGATCTTGATTGGTATCCCACAATTGCTGAGATTGCGGGATAGGAAACACGTATTCCCACTGATCGACCTATGGACGGAGTTAGTCAAACCGATTTTTTGTTGGGTAATCAAGAATCGTCAAATCGTGAGTATGTGGTGACTTTTGTGGGGCCCGATGTGTGGTCAGTCAAATGGCGCAATATGAAAGTGCACTTTAAGGCTGCTGAAGGTACGTACAGTATCGTTCAGACATTTACGTTCCCCAAGGTATACGACATAAAAAATGATCCTTCCGAGAACTATGAGCTGTGGGGCAATGAGGGGTATGCACACACATGGGTAATGGAACCAGTCTCCAAGATACTGGATTCGCTTGAAGCGAGCATGGTTAAGTTTAGAAATATTGCACCCGGCGAAGAATTTGAAGGCTACAAATAATCTTAGGCATGTCAGTTTATGGCACTGACCTGAGATAACCCTGGCAAGGCGCACTCTCAGTGGCGAAAATACTTTAAGACTTACAAAACTCTCGAATTAGACGTATTCAAATCACACCTCAAATTTAGCAGCCGGCAGGATGTGGTAGGTTGACGGTGACCGCTTCGGAAGTAGCTGAACCATAAGCATCATCGGTCGCCACGGCAGTCAACAAAGCGTTCGCCCTGCCGGCTGGCGCGTCTTTCGTAATCGTGAAAGGAACTGCGCTGTCGGCGCCAAGCCACTTGCCATTATAGAAGAAATCTACTTGCGTCACGCTACCATCCGGATCATCCGCGTTTGCACTGAGTGTAATCGTATCGCCCTTGATGTAGTTTGCTCCCTCAGTAGGCGCGGTTAGCGTGACGGAGGGGCCGACGTTGGTATTTTCCGCAAACTGGAGAATCAACTTTGGCCGCAGCGTAGGATTAGCCAAGAATTCGCTGGCACGAAAGGATTTCTGATTCGGGTTGCCGGCGCCGGCGATCAACTGCCAGCCGTTGTTGCTCCGATTTCCCTCGCTCATAGACTGCACAGAGTCCGTCACATCAAGCACAACCCATTCGGGATTCCAGCCCGCAGACACCTCGACGCTGCCAACGGCAGCATAGTCGGTACCAATGCCGCCAGCGCCCGGCTCATTCCAGAAAATGCCTTCGGCGGACTCAAACCAAGTGGCTTCGCTTTCATCCCAATCGACCAGCATCGGGTGTGCACTATAAGCCTGATCGTAGCTGGATGATTTATAAAGAGCGAGGCCAGCAAACGTTATTGTCGCCCCCACTGGAATCGGCCCGCCTTCGTTGGAAAAGATTGCGAAGCGCACCAATGGGTTGAACGCGTCCGCTTGGCTACCGAGCCATTGCCGGCCACCATGGGTCTGAGATCCAGCGTGGTTTTCGAGCGAAGTATCCGTAGTACCCGAATAACCGCCCAGCCCCTGTTGCAAAGTCACGACGTTATCGGGGGTCGTTACGTTAACCGCGATAGCATTCGAAAATGCGGTGATGCCAGTGTCATCCGTCGCCGCAGCGGTCAGGATGTGGCTACCCTCTTGCACTGCCCACGGAATGGAGTAAGGCGCGGCGTTTACTACGCCCAAAGAACTCCCATCCAGAAAAAACTCAACTTGCGCAATCGCTCCATCCGAATCGCTGGCCTCCGCACTCAGGTAAATTATCCTGCCGTCTACATAAACCACCTCCGTCTCAAGAGGCGCACTCATGCTCACCGACGGTGGATTATTGACATGGTCAGCAACTGTCGCGGACACCCGCGGAGAAATAAAGGAGTTCCCGTTACTGTCAGTGGCTATCGCCTCAAATGTATAAAAATCCTGCGTAACTGCACTCACTGTTGTCGTATAGGGCGGCTCTATTACCACATCAAGTGTTGAGCCATTCAACAAAAACTCTACCTGTACAATATCACTTGCGCTGCTGGAGGTAGCTGCCGTTACCACAATATCGTCGCCGGGAATAATAAAGCCTTTGCTCATAGGCTCCACTATTTTGACATGCGGGTCATCACTGCCAGGCTCCGTCCAGCTCTCTGGTTTATATATCCATATGTTTCCAGAAAATTGATTTTGTAGCGCAACAAACGCATCGATTTGAGCAATATATTTCCATTTTCCCAACACGCCGGTAAACCATTCGGCGCCCAGATCGCTATCGGGCGCTGGTACGACAACACTGTCAAGCTTCTCGATTTCCCAACCGTCTGGCGAGACAGTCGGGGGAGGATAAAGCGCATAAACGTCTCCGCCACCACCCCAAAGAAGAAACCTGTTCCTGGAGGGATCATAATCAATGCCATAGTCTCCAAGACCATAGTCTCCAGTCGAGATATCGTCGAGAGATGGGCCGTCAGGAACAAACGCCACACTGAGATTTGCAGCGCCCGCAGTCGACAAATCCCAATACGAGAATCGCCCCGGAGAGATTCTCACAAAAAGATCATGGGTTGGCAGATAGGCGCCAGCGCCCTGCCCCCATCCAGTATCATTACTGCCAATTTGCTCCCAGGAATCCTGAGTTGGGTCATCTATATCATTAATCGTATACTTGGAGAGGACACCGTAGGCAGCGTGAACGAAAACGACATCTTTGCCATTTTCTTGCGTGTACCCAGTGGAGCCATCAATAAAGTGCCGCGGGAAATCCGCCTCTGGCATGTTTTGGGGAACATCTCGATTTTCCCACATTTCAGCCCCAATCACCCCCAAATAAAGATTAGCCCATTGAGAATGAGAGCCTGTTATTCCTCCCACTTTATTGCCATCAGCTCGAGATGGATCCATAAAATACGGCCCCGTAACGCGGAAGGTACCATCGGGTTCTTGTTTCTCGTAAGTGTGCCCGAGGCCAAAGTTTGGCCCGCCGAATGTTAGAAACCGATCAACAATTGGAAGGTAAATATTATTGTCATAAGTATGAGAGGCTTTAGGTGACGCATCGGGGCCATCTACCGTAAGCCAGGGGTAGCTTTCGAGTGATGTTATATCGCTAGGCAAAGACATTCGCTCCCAGCTGAGCGTCGTGCCCCGCCAACGATACACCTCGTTTCCGCCGTAGTTTGCATGTCCTCCGCCGTAAAGAATTAAGTCACCTCTGCGACTATCCCATGCAAAACCACTCCACGCCGGAATTATGTTACGAGGATCCCATGGAATGGAGCCATCCTTATCAACGGACACCAGCAACTCCTGGGGCGTCCATACATCCTGGAATTCATTAATATTGACCCGGACCCATCCGTTCTCCGGCACAGCGCGCAGGATAGAGATCAAACCCTCTAGATCAGGCTCTGAAAGCCGGGGATCGGCATCAAGGGGCAGCTCGGAATCAGAGTACGCGAAAACAGAAAATAGACACACCATGACGCCTGCAATGCTTGTAAGGATTTGTCCGAGTGATTGCGCTCCGGATTTCGCTTTATTTCGCACCATAATCACTTTGCGTGGTTAACCGTTAAAAAGACCCTGAAAATATAGCATATTCAAGCCATAACGATTGAATGGCTTTGTAAATCAGTGGCCCTGTGGGCATTTTAGCGGTCTTACAACTGATCAAACATATCTTTTTCACATCCTGAACGACTATGAGAAGCGCAGGGGCAATAGTCTTGCGCTCCCACTAATGGATGAACACTCATGGGTTGAAGCAAGCGTTGCCGACGCTTACATTCGCTAAAACGCAACGCGTCTGCGCTGAGACACAGGTTTCAAATGGAAAACATCCAGTCGAAGGGGCGCTGTTTCTCGCATCTTGCTGATCTGTCAACTGAATTATACTGACATCACTTAGAAGAGATCAGCGCGGCCCGCCCAGGTTCGGGGCGCGGGAATTCAATAAGTTACGCGTCCGATATGTCACTACCTGCCACCCAATATAGCTTCAATACTCTTCTTATATTTTTTTCGCTTGTGTACCGCTGGGTGGGCTTGCGTGATTTTCGTAGCCGAGGGCAAGGGGTATTTGAACATTATCCGACTCTTTACCACTACCCTTGAGAAAAACACCACGCCCGATGAGCCAATTGTTGGCAACGCGCACTCTCGCTGCAACATGGTTATTCACCAGAATACCGCGTGATGCCTCGTTTACAAATTTGTTTTCCACGACATAAAGCTGCCGCTGTCGATCGCTTCGATCCCCACACCCTTCTGCACCATAGCCAATTGCACTGATATTTTCTGTCATTCTGGCTTTGAACATAGTGTTGCCGACCACGTAGCTCAACCCGCAATTGGGAAGATCAATTAGGCGACTTGAGTTACCCTGAGGAGCATCCTCGATAGTGTTGAAGATGATGTAATTTTCCAACGCTCGAGATTTTATTTGATGCCCTCGATCAGTGCCCATAACGTGACTGTTTCTCAGGGTAAAACGTTGCAACGCTCCGACGTAAATACCATGACTGTAAGTGTTGACGCGTTTTTGATGCCAGATTCTGGACGACTCAATAGCCAGCGTAGAACCGGGTTCACTGCCCGTTAAAACAGAAAACTCATTATGGTGGAAAAATGTATTGCGCAGGTGCAGGTGACCGCGTTCATGCCGAATACCGGCTCCATTTTTGTCCTCGACCTTCGCTCCGGAAAACTCTACATTTTCTATTGCCGTGTTACCGCCCCGTATGATCCAGATAGCCTTACCGTTTGGAATAAGACCGTTTGACTTCATATGCACCATACCGCCCGTGCCGCGAATGGTTAAGCTGTCCTGGCTCCACGTTGAATAGTCGTTCTCATAAACACCCGCATCAATTTCTATGATACTACCCGCCTTTGCTCTGGCCGCGGCAGCGCTGGGTGTTTTTAGCGACCTTTGCGGACCTACCTGCAGAGTCTCCGCCGTCACCGTGTCGATGCGCAGAGTCGAGACAAAGATCAAGGAAATACCTAGACACCTCAGCTTACACCCTACTGTTATGGGCAGATACTTTGTACTTACAGGAAAAGTCATTGATACTCGGTCCCGACACTTCGAGGTATATTCGAATTCTGCTATTGGAGCTTTGTAAAAGAAAAGGTAGCAGCCACGCTCTTTATATTTTCTTCCCTGCCACCTCAGCGAGGTCGGCATAAACCAGTGAGTCTCGCTCACAACAGCTACTTTCAGACCGCTAGGAAATACACCGAGGCAGACCTCTCCTCATCTGGACCGGTTCAGGCTGGCAATGTTCCCGAATGCAACTGATCGCCCGCCCGGCGCACCAGCTGGTATCTATTGGCCCTCTAAAGACGACTTGCTGCCTATGCGCCCGCGCCATACCAGATAGGGGAGGAAAACGCCCGCTCTTGATGCACCAGTGGCACGTCTGAATCCATATCTGTCAGGTCGAATCTCACCTTGTCGTAAAGGGTCCAGCGTGGAGTCGGTATCTCGAGAACACGCACATAGTAAACAGCGCTATCCGCTGCATCGAAATCGGGATCGATAAAAACTCCGCTCAATTCTGATGCCCCAATAGTGTTTTCATACTCAGCGGTCTTCAGATTCACAGTATTTCCTACGGCAGGCAGCTTACCTGCGCTATCGACCTTGCGATCACCCGACCAGGCAACGTTATAGATTTTTTCATGGGCTGTTCCACTTGCATCCACCCAGCCTTTCACAACTTGTATACGATCGAGATTGGCACCCTCCGGATCTTTCATCGCCGCCACAAGCAAACTAGGGGCCTTGCCTTCCGGGGCCGCCGCCAGCTGACTGCCCATAGGGACCCCCTTGCTATAACCCGCCATGGCAATATCTCCCTCAGCGTCTTTTGCAGAGAAATCGTAACCACCAAACAACCGCACCTTCATACGAGGGCCCGTCGTGGCAAACGTTTCCTTGCGCTTCATCGCGTCCCAGATAGCTTCGCGTGTATTTTCGATCGCCCACACGCCCATTACACCCGACGAGGATTGCTCCCAACCAATATAGGAATCCGTCGGGCCGTCAATTACAGAAAAGCCCCAACGATTCTGGTTTGATGGTTCGAGTGTTTTGAATTTGCCAAAAAAATTATCCTCTTCGATTGCTGAGAGGCCTGTATGCTCGTCAGAGCCAGCGTTCGCACCGTACTGGAACGGGTTGACCCCCAGCTGCTTCTGCAAGCGCAAGCCCGACTTCAGTGCCTCCCGCCAATACTCCTGGGGTATCGATCCCTCCGGCTTCGGTTTTACTGCCAGATTACCTCTATCCCACAAATCCCA
>CAJQQW010000325.1 GCA_905480565.1 uncultured Halioglobus sp.
ACCGCTACCACCGGGACCGAGTAACATCTGGCCCTGACTATGAAATTCATTGCGCCGGGCATGGCCGCCAAAGTCATCGTGGTTGTCCAGCACTAGGATGCGTGCATCTTTGCCGGCCTTCTGCTGATAGAACAGGGCGGCAGCTAGGCCGCTAATACCCGCGCCTACCACGACCAGATCGTATTCTTCGTTGAGCGCCTGATAGCTCGAAGGTTTCTCTCCGCGCCAGGCTAGGGCGTGGGAACTTTCGAAAGCACCGTCATGACTGCCGCGAATACCCGTCAAAGCAGGCGGGTAGTAGTCGCCTGCGCGCCTCGATGCTGACTTTACTGCCGCCGCTAGCGCAGTCTGTGGGCCCATTGTGGCCGCGCCGGCCAGACTGACGGTAACGCCGTTGAGAAAGTCCCTTCGTGTGATGTGCTTAGCCAATTTTTTAATTCTCTCTCAGCTGTTTTATTGTTCCAGCAGTTTGTTAAGTAGGTTCGTGTCTAGGAATTCGGTAATGCTGCAGATCTTGCCGTCTCGGTAGCGGAGTAGGTGTACGTACTCGTTGTCGTAAGTCATGCCTGAGCGGCCCTTTGCTGTTCCGTTGAACTGCACAAAGGCGATACCGTCTGCCGTCACAATGTCATTGACGGTGATTGCAACACCGTTCTCATCGATATGCTGGAAGACCTTCATCCAGCAATTTTCCAGAATGTCCTGCATGCCTTTAAATTCACGGCCCAGTTCCGGATGGCCACCAATGGGCCTAAAGGAAATGTCGTCGGTTGCGTACTGAAATGCGCCTGCCAGGTCCCCGCTGTTAATCGCATCGGAAAACGCTGTGTAAACCTGCTCTTCAGTGCTCTTGCTCATGGGTAATCCTGTGTCAGTAATATGTCTTTGAGTCGTTGGCTGTTCACCAGGTCAGTGGCAGCCTCGCTAGAGAGACAACGGCACCTAGGTTGACATCAATTTCAGCGCCTTCCTCGATGCCAAATGCCGGCACACGGTTAAGCCATTCCTCCAGTGCCACCCGCATCTCAAGCCTGGCAAGGTTAGAGCCCATGCAGCGGTGTGGTCCAAAAACAAAGGCACAGTGCCGGTTGGGAGATCGCTCGAAGTTCGCTTCCAAGGAATTTTCAAACTCCTTTTCATCGAGACTGGCGACCGCTGTAATGCAGTTGACGAAATCGCCTTTTTTCAACTGTACGCCGTGAAAGACAACGTCTTCGGTGACGCTGCGCCTCACTTCTACCACCGAGTGCATTCGGAAAAATTCTTCGATAGCGCCAGGGATCAGATGCGGGTTGTCCCGCAGCTGCTGCTGTGCTTTTGGATTCGCCGCGAGGTAGCGCCAGGCGAAGCCCAACGATGAGGCAACCGTGTCTAATCCGCCGACAAACAGCAGGAAATACATGCCCAGTATCTCCTTGTCGGTGAGCTCACGATCGTCCACCGTAAAACCGAGAATTGCTGTGGCAAGATCTTCTGCAGGATCAGCGCGCTTTGTCGCCAGCATGTCAACGAGGTAATTGTAGATATCCCGGGCCGCCTGAGCGCGGGTTTCAATGGTGTTGGAGACATGCAGCAGTTTGTATTCATAGTCGAGGATTTTGTCGAAGTCCGAAGGCGGCATCCCGAACAGATCCATAAATATTCGCACTGGAAATTGCACGGCAAAGTCATCAATAAATTCACATCGGCCTTGCGCTTGAAACTTCTCCAGTAGCGTTACGGCTGTGGCACGCACGGCATCCTCTCTGGGCGCGATTTCTCGTGGCGACAGCGGCTTATTGAAATGAATTCTGTATTTTATGTGTTCGGGCGGATCGATTTCGAGGGGGATTAGATCAAGTTCCTGGCCCAGCAGAAAGGAAAAGCCTGTGCCATTTTTAGAGGAAAAAAGCTCGGGGCTTTGCAACACTTCCTTCATGATAGTGCCGTCAGAAATCGACCAGCCACCGGCCCCTTGAAAAGCGGCTGGATTGTAGAAAATGGGTGGCGCTTCTTTGTGCAGATTGGCAAATACTTCGAAGGGATTCTTCTTCAGTTCCGGGTGAGTTTCGCCGTCCAGAGGTAAGACCAATTCTTGCGGGACATGGTCAGGTACCGTGTAATCGAACATGTGGGTCATACTGGTGCGCCTGTAAGTCAGCAGGAGGGCTTGTTGTAAGCTTGTGATAGGCTCAAAGATTACATAAACTGTACACAGCTGTAAAGTTATATTCAGGCAATCGATATGACGGTGTTACCGCTTACACATGCGCCTTTTTGCACGGGAAATGGGATGGCTTCTTGCTAGATTCGAAACGGGTTGTTTTCAGCGGAGCAGGGCAATCGGCGGTCGGTCGCAAGCTTGAGCGATCTGCAATTGACCTGACGCTAGATGCTTCACTGGAAGCCATTGCCCATGCTGGCCTGAGTGTTTCGGACATTGATGGTCTCTGCTCATACCCCGGGGTACGCAAAGACATTTCTCCCGGGTTTGGTCCGGTGGCGCTGGCTGACGTGAAGAATGCCATGGGGCTTAAGTTGAGTTGGCACTCCGCCGGTTGGGAAGGGCCGGCCCAAGCCGGGGCGATCGTTAATGCCTGTGCTGCTGTGGCCAGTGGCCTGTGTCGCCACGTTTTGGTATTTCGTACGGTGACGGAGGCTTCGTCGGTCACAGCGGATCGCAAGGCTAGTGTTTCAGGAACGGGGGGTGATCGAATTTCGGGTCCCTTCCAATGGATGGTGCCCTTTAGGGGTTACTCAGCCGTAAATACCGTTGCGCTTTATGCCCAGCGGCACTTTCATGATTTTGGTACAACTCGTGAAACATTGGGCGAGATTGCGATCAACAATCGGCGCAATGCGGCGCTGAATCCCAAGGCGGTATTTACTGATGCGCTCGATATGGATGATTATCTGAGCGCACGCATGATCAGTTCGCCGCTGTGCCTGTTCGATTGTGATGTGCCGGTAGATGCCAGTACGGCGATTATTGTATCCCGGGCCGAAGCCGCGGAGGATGTTGCCAGCCCTGTTTATCTTGAGGCGATGGGTTGTGCGCTGCACGGGCAGGATTCCTGGGACAACTATTCTCCGAATCTGACCGAGATGGCTGCCCACGACGCAGCCTGCGCGATGTGGTCGCAGACAGATCTGACCCCTGCAGATGTTGAAACGGCGCAGTTGTACGATGGCTTTTCCATGTTAACGCTGTCTTGGATAGAGGCGCTGGGTTTCTGCGGCAGGGGCGAGGCCAGTGATTTTCTGAAGGGCGGGGGCAATATAGCTCGAGAGGGTAGGCTGCCGCTCAATACCAATGGTGGCCAGCTATCAGGGGGGCGCACCCATGGCTTTGGCTACTTTTACGAGGCGATTATGCAACTCAGGGGAGAGGCGGGTGAACGGCAGTTGGCCCGGCGTCCAAGGGTGGCTGCTGTGGCGAACGGCGGTGGCCCCCTCGGTTCCTGTTTCCTGCTCAGAACAGACTAGCATCGACCAGTTTGGGCGCGGGCTAGCTGGAATTTCTAAGCTCCTTACATGCGTATGGCACCGTCGAGACGAATGGTTTCGCCATTAAGGTAAGGGTTCTCGGCGATTTGCGTCGCCAGCAGGGCGAACTCATCGGGCTGTCCCAAGCGCTTCGGATACTGCACCATGCGCTCCAGCCCCTGGCGAAAATCTTCTGGCATGGCCATCATGGCGGGCGTACCCATCAGTCCCGGCGCAATCACGTTGATGCGCACGCCCAGTTCTGCGAGATCCCGGGCGATAGGCAGGGTCATGCCAACAATGCCAGCCTTACTGGCGCTATAGGCAGCCTGGCCCTTCTGACCATCCATGTAGGCCACGGAGGCGGTGTTGATAACAACGCCTTTTTCTTCACCTTCGTTGGCACTCATCTTTTCGACGGCGAGCCTCAGCACATTGAAAGTGCCCACTAGGTTTACATTAATGACGTTTTGGAACTGGTCCAGTGGGTGTGGACCCTTACGGCTACTGTAGGTTTTTGCACTGGGGCCGAAGCCTGCGCAGTTGATGCAGACATGAATAGCGCCGAAGTCTTCCACAACCTGATGAATATTGGTCGCAACGTTCTCTTCGCTGATGACATTAGTCTCGTAATACTTGATCTGTCCGGGGTGTGCTTCGGCCAGTGTCTTGACGTCACCCTCCTGTAGGTCAAAGACCGCCACCTTGGCACCCTTGGCGAGAAACGCCTTCGCTGCGGCCATGCCCAGGCCGCCCGAGCCGCCCGTGATGATGGCGATTTTATGCTGTAAATCCATGTTTCTCTCCGTCAGTGACTGCTCGAGCGCAGATCGGTATTAGGCGTGTTCCTGATTGTATTTGGCGACCTCGAACTGAATCAGATCGGTAAGATTGTCCGCTGGCGGCTGTGGTAGTAGAACCTCGCCATGCTCCTTTGAGGGGAGCAGGATGACGGCGTTGCCCAGGCTGGATTTTTCACCTGCCCGGTTCACGCACCACACGTCTAGGTGCACCTCAAATCGGCCGTCCCGCTCCTGTTTGTCAGTCACCTCGCCATGTAGCCATGAGGTGTC
>CAJQQW010000326.1 GCA_905480565.1 uncultured Halioglobus sp.
GGTCCGAACCCCACCGCCCAGACACCCAATATCGACGCGCTGGCAGCGGAGGGTGTCACTTTCGTCCAGGGTTACGCCGCCCATGGGACCTGCGCTCCCTCCCGGGCCGCCCTCATGTCGGGACGCTACGGGACTCGCTTCGGCTTCGAGTTCACTCCTACCCCACCAGGTTTCGAGCCTGTCGTTGGCATGCTTGGCGACATGATGGACCGGCCATTGCAACCGCCAGCGTTCACCAATCCGGATGCCGCCGCCCTCGACAGTTTCGAGTTCGCCGGACTGGGCATGCCCCCTTCAGAAATAACATTGGCGGAACTGCTGGCCGATCACGGATATCACACAGCTCACATCGGCAAGTGGCACCTCGGCGAGGAAAACGGGATGGCCCCTCACGAGCAGGGCTTTGCCGAGAGCATCCTGATGGCAAGTGGCCTGTACGGACGGCGGGATGATGAGGACATCATTCAGGCGAGGCAGGAATTCGATCCCATCGACCGCTTCCTGTGGCAGGTTCTGGACTTCGCAGCGAGCTTCAATGGTGGTCCCTGGTTCGAACCTCCGAAATATCTGACGGACTACTACACGGATGAAGCGGTGAAGGTGATCGAATCCAACAAGGATCGACCCTTCTTTCTGTACCTGGCGCACTGGGCACCGCACACACCATTACAGGCGTCACGCGAAGACTATGAAGCGCTATCGCACATCGAGCTCCATCGGGAACGGGTCTATGCTGCCATGATCCGCGCGCTGGACCGGGGTGTTGGACGGGTCTTAGACGCGCTCAAAGCCACCGGCCTGGATGAAAATACCCTGGTGATATTCACCTCGGACAATGGTGGCGCGGGTTACATTGGGTTGCCGAACGTGAATGCCCCCTATCGGGGTTGGAAAGGCACCCTGTTCGAAGGCGGCATCCGCGTGCCGTTCCTGGCCCGTTGGCCTTTGATACTGCCGGCCGGTGAAACCTACGACGCTCCCGTTCACCACGTTGATATATACGCCACTGCTGCTGCGGCAGCAGGCACAGATCTGCCCGCTGACAGAATAATGGATGGTGTCGACCTGACTCCTTATGTGACAGGCATCAAGCGCACGGACTCGCCTGGCGTGGATTCGCCCGGCGTGGACTCGCCACATGAGTACCTGTTCTTCCGCGGCGGCGCTGCCCAGGCGGTAAGGGATAAGCGATGGAAGCTGGTGGTCAGTGCGCCGCCAGAAACACCCAGAAAGGAATGGTTGTTCGACCTCACCGCCGAAGGCGAGCGGGTCGACCTTCTGGCCGAGCATCCGGAAGTGGCAGATCGATTGAGAGGCGTGCTCGAAGCCCACAACGAGGCGCAGGTCGAGCCGCTCTGGCCCTGGATCACCACCAAAGCCACCAACATAGATCGGGACCTGTCCCAGAATGATCAACCGGAAGACGAGTTCGCCTACTCGTCGAATTGATGACCTGCCCCCACTACCGGCTCCAGCTTTAAAGTGAGAGCGCCATTTGTTGAGGGGTCTCCGAGTTCATCTATTCCCTGGTCTGAAATCGACGGTGACTGATTTAAACTGGGGGAGCTTCAGACTACAATTAAATTCTTTAATCGTGGGCTGTCCCCGTATATTCCAAATTGGTTCGGAGGTGGAGTTATGGCGGTAAAATTAGGTCGGTTGTTAGTGCTCGCCGCTCTCCTGGTCAGTGCCTTGACCGTTGCTGCATGGCTGTCCTCCCCGGACCCCAAATTCAACAGAGCGAGTTTCGAGAGCGAAGCGCTTACCCAGTCGATGGCAGACCCTCATACGGCCTTAACGCTGGCACAATACCGCACTGGCGCTGGTGAGGTTGTCACTCTCCTGGTCGATGCAGTCCACGACGGGGAAGTAAGCGGTATCGACCTAGCCGACCTTGGTGCCCAGCGCGTGCAAGATCCATTTGTCGCACTCGCATCTGTTGACGTCGAGAATTTGACAGCGGCATTTTACGGGCCTTTTGAGCGTCATGTGGTTGCCATTGAGCAACTTTTGCCGACTGCACCCCCAGGCGGGCGGCATCTGGGCGTTGGTACGAATTTCCCGGAACACGCCAAAGAGGCACAAAGCGACTCGGTATTTGTCTTTCCAAAGTTTGGCATCGCAACACCGGCACGAACGACGATTACTGCGCCGGAGGGCGGCCTTCTGGATTACGAGGTTGAACTGTGCATGCGCTTTGACCGCCCGATCCGGTCGCTGGACGATTTCGATGCGGCGGTAAAAGGCCTGTTTCTTTGCGCTGATTTTACAGACCGGATCGCGCTGCTTGAACTCGCGGATTCTGACAACCTCGATTCCGGATACGGCTTTAGTGACGCCAAGAGCGGGCCTGGTTTCTTTCCCTCCGGCCCATTTTTGCTGATCCCGAAAGATTGGTCATCATTTGTCGCTGACACGCGAATGATGACCTGGCTAAATGGCGAAGCACGGCAGGACGCCCGCGGAGGTGAAATGACCCTTGATTTTCGCGAGCTAACGGAAAAAGTGCTTGGCGAAATGGCAGTACGGCGTTTTTTCTACAACGGAGAATTTTACAAGCTCGCGCCCGATCAGCGCATAGACCAGGACATGACCTTAATGTCCGGCACTTCGGAGGGGGTCATCTTTACAACGCCGGCCCGGCACGATTACATCGAAATTGCACTGGCTTACCTGCTTGAGGGGGGACCCTTAAGCGACAAGGGCCTGATGGACATTGCCATCCCCGTCTTCATTGAAAACGAGCGGGAGTCAGGACATTTTTTGAAGCCCGGTGACACGGTGATATATCGAGGCAGTATGCTCGGTGACATTGTGGTGGAGATTACGCCATAGCTTACGGATTGTATTCGAAGTGTGAACAGCCGATATTTGACCTGGAGAGTGACTATGACCACACCCACCGTCAAGGTAAAACGACTGGCTTACTTGCGCGTCAGCGCGCCTGACCTGGATAAGGCTGAAAAGTGTCTGGATGAATTCGGCTTTAAAGTAGCTGCACGGCAGGGGGACACTATCTACTCCTTACCTGGAAAGCAGCATGTTCCATCTTTGTATCCTGGCCCAAGGGCAAGTGGTTTTCACTGTGTTGAGTGAGCGGAGGGCTGATCCTCTAATAGGCTCGAGCCAGGAGATGTTGTAGCGTGCCTGTCGGCGATGTGTTGTCCTTTGAGGCGACCGGAAAAGACTTAGTCCTCCAATAACAATCAGCTCACATAGAAGCAGGCGAAAATCCCCATGGCTGATCAGCCGGTCGGTACTTCCGCACAAAAAATTACTTACAGTGACATTTCGCATGGCATAATATAATGTCATAAATTATGCTAATATTATCGTGAAACACGCAGCGCGCGATCACAATTCGGGCGTCGGTAAGGAAATACAGCTGCCTGGCCAAGAGCGAGGACAAAGAGAGGGGCTTAACTGTGCAATTTAAACGAACACCTGATGAACGGTTCGAAAACCTGGTTGATTATTCGTTCCAGCCTCATTATCTAGACGTGGATGACACCGAGGGCGGGAAACTTCGCATCCATTATTTGGACGAGGGGCCTTCCGATGGTGACGTGGTGCTGTTGATGCACGGCCAGACTGTTTGGAGCTATCTTTACCGCCACATGATTCCCCTGCTGGTGGATGCAGGGTTTCGGGTCA
>CAJQQW010000327.1 GCA_905480565.1 uncultured Halioglobus sp.
CAGTTCGTCGTGGTGGGAACTGGTCCGTTGCATGTGCCCAAGCTGCCGGGCATACCCGGTTTGGATACCTTTAATGGACACTCGTTTCATACCAGTCGTTGGGATTACGGTTACACGGGCGGCGACGCTGAGGGCGCGCTCATGGAGGGTTTAAAAGACAAGAAAGTAGCTTTGATAGGCACGGGAGCCACTTCAGTGCAGTGCGTACCGCATCTTTCGGCAGCTTGTAAAAAAATCTATGTGTGCCAGCGCACGCCATCCTCGGTGGACGTGCGCAGCAATGAACCGATGAATGCGGATTGGTACAGTGAGAAAACAGGCGAGCCGGGGTGGCAGAAAACCTGGATGGAAAACTTCACAAAAAATATGTCTGGCGCGTCCGATGGTGTTGACCTTGTGCAAGATGGCTGGACAGACCTTGCCCGGCGCTTTCTTGGTAAAATTGCTGAATTGCCCGTTGCAGAGCGGGGAGACGTTGTGAAGATGATGGAGGCCTATGAAAGCTCCGATTTTGAGAAAATGGACGAAATCCGTGCCAGGGTCGACGAGGTAGTGACTGATGTAGAAACAGCGGAAAAGCTAAAGGCCTGGTATCGGCAACTCTGCAAACGCCCATGCTTTCACGACGATTATTTACAATCTTTCAACAACGCATCGACAGTTTTGCTGGATACCGACGGCAAAGGTGTTGAGCGGATAACGGAAGGCGGGATTGTTGTAAATGGAGTTGAGTATCCTGTGGATTGCATCATTTATGCGACAGGTTTTGAAATTGGTACTGAACTGATTGATCGTGCTGGTTTCGAGATGATCGGTAGAGAACAGCTTTCCCTCAGCGATTACTGGGCAAACGGCATGCGCACTCTGCACGGTATTAGTGTTCACAACTTCCCCAATGCTTTTCGTGTCCAGCCTACACAGGCTGCAAATTTTATCGCCAATGTTCCGCATAATATTGTTGAATCTGCCAAGACAATAGCGATGATTATCAACTACGTTAAAGCTGCGGGGTACCAGACAATTGAAGCGACCAAAGAGGCCGAAGACGACTGGCAAGAGTTGCTGTCGGGGAGCATGCAAATGTTAGCTGATTCCAGCTGTACGCCGGGCTATTACAATAATGAAGGGCAACCGCTGCCCGACAATTCAGTTGGCTATGTCGGTCATCCCGAGGGAGCCATGGCTTATTTCAAGTTCATCGACGGGTGGCGAGAGGCTGGCGACTTTGAGGGCATGCGTGTGAGTTGAGGCGCTTGAAAATAGGTTTGAAAGTTCAATAAATGTCCAACACTGGACACGCGGATAAGTTGCCCAAAAAGCTTCAGCACGTTATTCGGCCCATTCACCGACGAAATCTTTTGCTGCGATTATTATAAGCATCGGATGAGATGTGCCAGGCCTCGGTTCTGCCGGGATTTGAATGTTAAGTGGTGTCAAGGAGCTGTTGATTCCTCGATAGCATTGCGACCTCGCTTGCAGCGTCTGGAACAGTAGCGTACCGAATTCCAGTCGCGCCGCCACTTGCGTCGCCAGCTAAACGGGCGCTGACAAACTGGACAAATCTTAGAGGGCAGCTCACGTTTCTTCACGGTCCTGTCCTTGCGTGTCGTTGATGGGCCAGTCAGCGGCGTCTGTCACGAACCGAGGTTGCTTTGGGCGCTCACACTGCCATTTGCGAGTGAACGTCCCCTCAGGATCGTAGGTCCGAGTCTGTTTCTCAAGGTCGAAATGGCGACCGCCCCTTGGGTCGGCCCCTACACCAGCGAGGTACTGCCAGTTGCCATAGTTACACGCGACGTCGTAGTCGATCAGGTGCTTTTCAAAGAACGCTGCTCCGTAACGCCAGTCCAATTGCAGTTCATTGACAAGGCAGCTTGCTGCAATCTGTCGGCCCCTGTTGCTGCACCAGCCCGTTGCGACCAGTTGTTGCATGATTGCGTTCACCAGCGGAAAGTCAGTATCGCCCGCGCACCAGCGCGCGAAGCTGCGGGGCTCAAAGGTGCAGTAGTGCAGATGTTTTTGTGAGGTACTCAGTTTGAACAAGCTGATATCGTCTCGGTAAGCACGCCAGTGAAAAAACTCACGCCAAAATAATTCGAAACGCAGCCAGTAGGTGGATTCGTTCTCGGTTTCGGTATGCTCAAAGTGGGCTATCGCCGCCGCTATTTCTCTGACTGAGAGACAGCCATTGGCTAGCCAGGGTGAGAGAGTGCTTGAACCGGTCAGGGGGTCAAGGCAGTTACGCGTCTGCTTATACTGCAGAATATCGCGCTGTTCAAACACGAAACGGCGAAGCCTTCGGTGTCCTGATTGGCTGCCACCGCGAATCGGAAGCGCCGTATGAGGCCTGACTCCGGTGTCCCGTATGGGATGAAAAATAGCGGCCGGCGGCGGTGGTAGTTGCCCGGGCGCGTCGATAGGCTCCGGTATCAAGAGTGACTTAACGCGCTTGTGGAAAGGCGTGAAGTGCGGTGGCAGCGCATCAAGCTCGAAGGACAACCTGTCTTCATCCAGCAGGGTGCTGGTTTCATGCAGCGCCAATGGCACAGTCAAACGGCTTCGCAAGCGCTGCACTGTGGTTCGCTCGTAGTACCCTGGTGTGCGGCTCGCGCCCACTCGGTCAATGCTGTACTCCTCTATCAACCGGGGAAGAATCAATTCGGGTGAGCCATGAACAAGCAGTAGGTCCTGACCCAGCTCGGCCAGCTCATCTCTCAAAGCCTGCAGGCTTTCCAGCAGAAAGCGCTCACGCTGCGGCCCCATTCCGTTGACATTGCACCAGGGTCTGGTGATTGGCCAGATGTAAACAAGCAAGAGCGCTTCGCTTTGGAGGTAGCGACACAGCCCCGGATTGTCGGAGAGGCGAAGATCGTTTCTAAACCAGTAAAGAGATTTCATATGAATGCTAACGTGGTGAGATATTTCGGTTCATGGCATTGTATCTCGTTATGTGTCGCGACTTGCCGCGCCAGCTGCAACGTGCGCCATCAATGCAGTAAGGCGTTACGCCTGGTTGAGATGTTGCTCAAAAAAAGTGCCTTTGTGGTGAGGTGGCAATGCGCGGCGCGCAGGCAGATCAACCGCTTTCTGTGTATTGATCTCGAAACAATGAAAATGCCGATTCCCGCCGCTTTGGCGATCTTCAACTGCCACCATATTTAGCGTGTCGCAGGTGTCCGCGAAGCGAGCCACTGCAGCATGATTTCCGTTCAAGTAGCCAAGCGTTGCGCCGCTTATCAAGCAAGCGGCGCAGACAAAAAGATAAAACTTCATGGTAGCTGGCTCCATTAAAATTGAAAACAGGGTTGGATCATGCGACTGACTGTTCGCCATGGAGTGTCTATCGCTAGTTCAATGTACTTGAAATACGCAAAAAGCGTCCTTACGGTTTGCCGAAGAATGGTGATTTGGCAGGTATCAGCCTGCTACGAAACCTTGTGCAACTCTGCGGTAGCTCCATTTTGGATGAATAGTGCCACACGGGTTAAGCATTTGAGGCGTCCATCCACAACAAAGCGCATAGACGAGGGACTGGAGCACGCAACAGCGGAATAGTTATGCGCGGCGTCAGCGCAAGCACCCGGAGATGTCCGTAAGTTGTCTCGATTTGGCGGCGTGCCATGCTGAGCGCAGCGTGTTTTATGCTGGACCAGTCGGACCGGGCGCAGCTGGCCTGCCGGGCCGATCGGACGATGCCAGGATTTGGATTTGAGAGTCTCGTTTACACAAGATGTCGGGCATCGTCAGCAGGTGGCACCAGTGGTGTTCAGGTAATTTTACATTACTTGACCACGTGGTGGTTTTTTACCCTATACTGAAAAAAAATAAAGAGGTGACAGCCATGCTGAGAATAATACCCCTCATAGGCTTGCCAACACTGGCAGCCTGTCTTCTAACCGCCACAGCTACTATCGCACAGGGCACCCTGGAAGAGGTCATTGTCACGGCAGAAAAACGTGAAACCACCCTGCAAGATACGGCCATTGCTGTCAGTGCTTTCACTCAAGCAGATCTGGAACGCGGCTTGATAAATAACAATATGGATATTCAAATGGCCGTGCCTAACATGCTGATGAGCAAGGGCTTCTTCACAACGGCGCAGATATCCATTCGTGGCATCGGCAATCTGGCGGTTGGCCCGGCGTCGGACTCGGGCACTGGCGTGCATTTTAACGGCGTCTACCTGAACGGCTCGCGCTTGTTTGAGACCGAGTACTTTGACACCGAACGCGTGGAGGTGCTGCGGGGGCCGCAGGGTACTCTGTATGGCAGGAATACGACAGCCGGCGTGATAAATGTAATAAGCAAGAAGGCAGAAGATGAATTTGGAGGGTTTATCGACGCATCTTACGGCGACTACAACTACGTCCGCACCCGGGGCGCGCTGAATATCCCGATAACTGAGAATATCTGGCAGCGCTTCTCCATTTTTTATACGTCGCGTGATGGCTTTGTCGACAACGTGTTTACCGGCGACGATATCGACGACCGGGATATGTACTCGGTGCGCTCATCGACAGCCTTTATGTTTGGTGAAAGCACCGAGGCACACCTGACTATTCAATATTTTGATGAGAACGATAATCGGATGCGCGGTTCAAACAATTACTGCGCCAATGATCCTGCCGGGGTGCTCGGCTGCCTGCCCAATCGCGGTAAGCCCACCAACGAGAGCGCGAATACAAATGGTACCGTGGGGGGGTTCCTGCTTAATGGTGTGAGCGCGGCCACCGGTCTTAACTACCCTAACGAGACTGGCCTGGATTCGTTCAAACCGAACAATCTGCGCAAGGTAAACTTCGATTTCACGCCACAATATGAGACGGATGAAACAATTATAAGCTTGGAGGTTACTCACGAACTGGACAGTATGACGCTGCATTCTCTGACCGGTTGGTATGAGTCATCTCTCGATGCGCGCAATGACTATGATATGACCGTTAATACTGCGCTCTGGCCGACGTTTACGACCTACCAGCGTGGCCCTGATGGTTCCAGTACAGTGAACTACCTGCAGCAAAATGACCGAGCCACTACGGATCCGAAGCAATTCAGTCAGGAGTTCCGTATCGCCTCCGATTTTGATGGGGATATCAACTTTATGGCGGGCGCCTTCTATTTGAAATACGAGAGCGACGTCCATTTCTACGTTTACTCGTCGGCCCTGTCACTTTACGGCGAAACCTTTGGTATACCCGAAGATCAGTGGGTATTCGATAACTACACGAAAGATTACGAATTGGAGACATGGGCGGTATTCGGGGAAACGTACTGGGACATATCGGAGCGATGGGAGGCGATACTCGGGCTGCGCTATACCGATGAAACCAAGCAATCTGAACAGCGGACTATCTATCTGGCCTTTCTAGACGGCGCGGATGACCTTACGCCCTTCAAGAGCGACTCGGACGAGGTCACCGGTAAATTCAATCTCAATTTTCACCTCACGCCGGATATCATGCTTTACGGCACGCTGGCACGCAGCTACAAGGGGGGCGGCTTCAATCCGATAAGCCCGGAATCGCCATTACTGGACCCAGCGCAGGGCGGTGATCCTGCCTTTGCCGATTTTGATCCTGAATTCATCAATTCTGTTGAGCTAGGCGCCAAGACACGTCTGCTAGAAAACACGATGCAGGCGAATTTCACGGCCTTCTACTACGACTATGAGGATCTGCAGGTTTCCAAGATAGTCAATCAGACAGCTTTGAATGAAAATATGGATGCCGAGATCTACGGTATGGAGGCAGAGATACTGTGGGCGCCCACGCCGAGTTGGAATTTGATGATGAACCTGTCCTATCTTAATTCTGAGTTGGGCGAGTACGAGACCTTTGACCCTGCAGACCCCAACCAGATGGGTACAGTAGAAAATATCGTTTCTCTCGGCAACCAAAACAACCTGACTGTTGGTTGCCCCAACGGCGCAAACCCCTGCCCCGGCATACCTGTGAGCGTCAAGGGTAATCAAGTGCCTAATGCCCCGGAGTATTCCATGTACCTGGCTGGTAGCTACAGCTGGTTTCTGGACAATGGCATGCGCCTGGATGTCTCTACAAGCTACTACTGGCAAGACAAGTTTTACACCCGCATCTACAACACAGCCGATGACAAGCTAGACAGCTGGGACGTATGGAACGCGTCAACGACGCTAACATCCCCCAAGGAGGACTGGTACGTCGAGGCTTGGGTACGCAACATCGCAGATGACGACAACTGGACTGGTCAGTATCTGCAGGATGCCGCAGTGGGGCTTTATCGGACTCTTCAGTTAATGGAGCCGCGCACTTACGGTGCTACCGTTGGTTATCGCTTCTGAGTGATCAAGGGGCGGTCGTTTCCTGAGCGTGCCGCCTTTCTGCTTTATTTTTGTTGTAAAGCTGTCGGGGCAGGGCAGTCGGCTGCCTTGCCAGCTGCAGCGCTCGAGACGCTCATATCCGTTGCCATATTTCGTTGCCCTTCCGGTTATAATCTTTCCGAAGCGCCTCCGTTTCAAGAAACACGGATTGGCATTCAGGTCTAAGTGAGCGGAGTTAATGATGAGAGATTTTGCCAATAAAGCAGCGGTAGTTACTGGCGGCGCAAGCGGTATTGGCCTGTCACTCGCACGGAGGGCTTTGGCCGAGGGCATGAAGGTCGTAATGGTCGATATCGAACAGGCAGCTTTGGATGATGCCGTGACTAACCTGAATGGCGGCGAGAATATTCTTGGTATGTGTGTAGATGTGCGGGACGCAGGTGCGATGCAGACACTCGCAGATGAGGTGGAGCAGCGCTTCGGTCCGGCCGCTCTCTTATTTAACAATGCCGGGGTGGGTGGCGGCGGCCTCGCCTGGGAAGCCAGCGAGGAAGACTGGGACTGGGTGCTGGGGGTTAATCTGCGTGGTGTAGTCAATGGGCTGCGCGCTTTTGTACCACAAATGATCGCGTCTGGTGAGGGTCATATAGTCAACACGGCATCAATAGCTGGACTGGTGTCTGCACCCGGGACATGCACATACACCGTGTCCAAGCATGCTGTAGTCGCGCTGTCGGAAGTATTGTCTGGTGATCTCAGAAATCAGGGTGCTGATGTGGGCGTATCTGTTCTTTGCCCCTCTTTCGTGGCGACACGCATCTATGCATCGGATCGCAATCGTGGAAACGAGCTGACAACGGAAGAAGCGGCCGAACAAGTCGCACTGGAAGAAATAGTTGCGGAATTTTTTAAAGGGGCAACGTCGCCTGATACGGTGGCAGACCTTGTATTTCAGTCCATAATGAACGGTCAGTTTTATATTCTCCCTCAGCCGCTGGGTTCTGTCCCTCTCATCGAGCAACGAATGAACGGTATTGTGGAGAATACGCGGCCTATTATGAAAGGCCCTGAAGAGTATCCGGCACAGTAGTATCTGTGCGGAGCCAGCGGTCGCGCCGGCAACTCAGGGATCCCCTTCCGCTACCACCGTTGATTGAGCGCTCAGGGTACGACCGCTATTTCTTTTCTGCTGACTTTTTATTATCTGCGGTGGGTTTACGTTGTTTTTTCCTGCGCTGTGAACTCGGAATGTTGTCTAGCTTGGAAATCTGCAGCTTTTGTCCGCTGACCCAGACCGATTTAAGATGTTTGAACAGTGATTTTGGCATACCCTCTGGAAGATCGACGATACTGTAGTCATCAAGAATTTCGATGCGGCCTATATATTCGCTGTCGATGTCTGCCTCATTGGCGATTGCGCCAACGATGTTCGCAGGCTTTACACCGTGCGCTTCTCCGACCTCAAGACGAAACCGCTCCATCCCAATCTCTGGAGCGCCGCTTTTGTCGCGCGATTTTTTTTGTTTCTGAGTAGGATTCTTTCGTTGGGTTTGCTGTTCTCGGTCAGCTTTTTTGCTGCCACGATTACGCTCCGGTCTTTCTTTCGCAGGGTCACCTTCGCTTTTTCCTCGCTGCTTTTCGGCTTTCTGGCCTGATGCTGTCTTGTCCTGTAGCGGCTTCTTTCCCTGTGCCAGCGACCCTAGTGCCGCTGCAATTTCAATCACGGGTACACCGTACTCATTCTGGTACTCGTCGACGAGCTTCCTGAAAAGTTCCAGGTCAGCCGTATCCAGTGTCTCGGTAATGCGCTGTTTGAATTGACCCATGCGTTTGTTTGTCACTTGTTCAGCCGTAGGCAGTTCCATTTTCTCTATGGCATTGCCGGTGGATTTTTCAATCGCTCTTAGCAGGCGTCGCTCGCGATTCGCGGCGAATAAAATGGCGTCACCGGTACGTCCAGCTCTGCCCGTTCGGCCAATCCGGTGAATATAGGATTCAACGTCGGAGGGAATATCGTAATTTATGACATGACTGATCCGCTTGACGTCGAGCCCTCGAGCAGCCACGTCGGTCGCGACTACTATATCGAGCTTTCCCTTCTTAAGCTTATCGACGGTCTGTTCGCGTTGCTTTTGTGGAATATCGCCGTTCAGCGCCGCTACAGAATGGCCTCGCGCTGCCAGTTTATCTGTGAGTTCTGTTGTTTGTATCCGTGTGCGAACGAAGATTAGCATTCCGTCAAAATCTTCAACCTCAAGAATACGTGTGAGTGCGTCAAGTTTATGTACTCCCGCCATCATCCATACTCGTTGCCGAATCAGTGGCGTACTAATAGCCTTGACCTTTATGGCGACTTCCCGTGGTTCACGCAGGTGACGTTTTGCAATTCGACGGATAGCCTCGGGCATGGTGGCGGAAAATAAAGCTATTTGGCGGTCTTCCGGAGTCTGCTCGAGAATCCACTGTACATCGTCAATAAACCCCATGCGCAACATTTCGTCAGCTTCATCGAGAACCAGGGTCTTCAGTCCAGATAAATCCAGTGAACCGCGGCGCATATGATCCATAACGCGTCCGGGAGTTCCAACAACGACCTGCACGCCTCGCTGCAACTGACGCAACTGCGCACGATAATCGGAGCCACCGTAAACAGGCAATACGTGGAAGCCTTTCATGTGCTTTGCATACTTCTGGAAGGCTTCTGCTACTTGTATCGCCAACTCCCGCGTTGGTGCAAGAACTAATACCTGTGGAAGTTTCTCTTTGATGTTTAGACTTGCCAGAATAGGTAGGGCAAATGCGGCTGTTTTGCCGGTACCTGTTTGAGCCTGGCCCAGTACATCTGCGCCTT
This sequence comes from uncultured Halioglobus sp., assembly GCA_905480565.1. Taxonomy (GTDB): domain Bacteria; phylum Pseudomonadota; class Gammaproteobacteria; order Pseudomonadales; family Halieaceae; genus Marimicrobium. Next base: position 9,150 of record CAJQQW010000327.1, read on the forward strand.
CGAGCATATGCGGAATGATGCGAGCTTGTATTGGCGACGGGGTCTCATAACCGACATCTACCAGCGCTTTTTGCAGAGGAGCAGGTAACGCCAGCTGTGCAAAACTGGTGGTCAAACTATCAGTAGTCATTAACGTGCCTTGGGGAGGGTAAGGGGTGACATTGAGCGGTCGAGGAGTATACAGGGATTCACCAACGCTGTCTGGTATTATCGGATACGGGAGGACGGCCTATTATTCGGGGCAAAGACGCCATCAATCGTTGTACTTTGTAACCGCTACTGTCGCTCCGAACGGAAGGTGAACCTGATACGCGCTCGGCCGAGGCAATTCGTAAAGGCCCGTGGGGCCAAAATTTTATTCGTTATTTGTACCGCCTGAATTACACTAACACGGCTATTAGACGTGATATCGGAGTGTTTAAGTGTTGGGAAAAGTTGCTCGCGGTGGCGCGGCCGGAATATTTTTACGCTGGGCGTCAAGTCTGCGGTTTCCCTATCTGCTGCTGCTGACATTGGCATTATTTGTGTTAAATCTTTTTGTGCCTGATGTAATACCGCTTGTCGATGAAATTATCATGGGGCTAGTCGCTGTTTTGTTAGCGAGTCTGCGAAAAAATAGGCCCGAAGAAGCACCTGAGGTTGATAGGGAATAGCTGGCGTCGCTTTGATGACGCGGCGTATTGCCTAGTTTGGTTTTCTCGCCACTAGCTGCGCGACGGCTTGTTGTTGGCCACTCAACTCACTGACACTGACTCCCTCGAAGCTGTGTAGAACTTCCCATCCCCGAAAGACATATTCCAGCTCGCCCGGTTGCAGCAGAAAATGTGTGTTTCTGGGCCGGCCGAAGCGGGGTTGATCAATGGTGAAAGTTTCATAAATGATCAGCCCTCCGGGCTGTACCGCCTGTCTGATCGCCTGCATCAGCGGCCGATGTAAATAGCGGAATACGATAATCGCGGAAAACGAACCCAGCGTGAGAGGTTCCACCCGTGGTTCCTCGAAATCCACGCACCAGTAGCTGGTGAGTTCGCTTTTGTTGAGAAGCCGCGATATTTCATCAAGCTTCTTCTTTTCGTGATCAGAAAAAACTACGCGCTGTCCTTGTTGAACTAGATAAATACCATTGCGACCGCTACCGCAGGCGAGATCCAGCACTCGGCCATGTTCTCCTGCGGCCGCAATGGCCTGCAAATAGCGTTTAACCAGATTAGATGGCTGCATGGGTGTCTTCATATGAAACAGAGTGCCGACGCAATTCTCGTCAAGTCTGAACTGAAATCGCTCCTATTATCAAGCCGGTAGCCTCGCTTTTCGATTATCGGCAGGCTGGTGTGTATGACCGCTTGCTAAAGGTTAAAATTTTCAAGGTTACCGAGTCAGCCTGCTGATTCAAATCGCAGGGCTCCTGCAATTGCCGGTCCGTTGTGTCTCCAGTCTGGTACACTCCCGACGTTTTCACTTGAGAGGGTCAAACTGCGTGGATGATACAGCCTTTTCCAGCCTGCCACTGGCCCCCGCTTTAATAGCCAATCTGAAAAGTATGGGTTATGCAGAAATGACGGCCATTCAGGCCGCTGCGCTGCCGCGAGCCTTGGCTGGGGTCGACCTGATTGGTCAGGCCAAGACCGGTAGCGGCAAGACGGCGGCTTTTGCCCTGCCTGCGCTCACCAAACTGAACCCACGGGATTTCGGCGTACAGACTCTCGTACTTTGTCCCACGCGAGAGCTGGCAAACCAGGTCTCCACTGAGATGCGTCGATTAGCTCGCTATCAGCAAAATGTAAAGGTGGTGACACTCTGCGGCGGGCAGTCAATCGGCCCACAAATCGGATCGCTTGAGCACGGTGCTCACGTGATTGTGGGCACACCGGGGCGAATAAAGGATCATCTTCGTAAAAAAACGCTGTCATTGGCCAGGGTGAATACACTGGTTCTTGATGAAGCTGATCGCATGCTTGAAATGGGCTTTGTCGACGATATGGAAACGATTATTGCAGCCACTCCAATATCGCGACAGACCTTGCTTTTTTCAGCGACTTTCCCGGACAACATACAGTTACTAAGCGAACGTTTTCAAAATTCCCCAGAGCGTATCAGCGTTGCAGTATTGCATGATGAAGAGCAGATCACTCAACAATTCTATATCTGTAAAAAAACTCAGCGATTGGCTGCACTGGAAAGGGTGCTGATTCATTTTCAGCCCGCAGCGGTTGTAGTATTTTGTAACACTAAGCAGCTTGTTCGTGACGTTTGTGATTTCTTGAATAGGGACGGTGTCCGTGCCGTTGCGCTTCATGGTGATATGGAGCAACGCGATCGGGAGCGGGTGCTTATCCAGTTCAAGCAGCTAAGCTGCTTAATACTGGTGGCCACTGATGTGGCCGCACGAGGTCTTGATATTGAGGATCTGCCCGCAGTAATCAATTTCGAGTTGCCACGCGATGCTGAGGTGTATGTCCATCGTATTGGACGCACAGGTCGTTCGGGGAAATCAGGTACTGCTATCAGTCTTATTACCGATGCAGAAATATTTAAATTGAAGGGTATAGGAGAGCGTCTTGAAAATACGCCAAAAATCCAGACTATCGAGCAGATTCCCGATGATGATAGAGGACTCCCTGTGCCAGCCTATGTCACCCTCCTTATTCAGGGCGGCCGCAGGGACAAGCTTCGTCCGGGAGATATTCTCGGCGGACTGACTGGTGACGGAGGGGTAAAGGGCGATTCGGTTGGAAAAATTACTGTAACAGACCATGCAAGCTATGTTGCTATCAAGCGCACGCAGCTGGATAGGGCGCTAGATAGCCTGCGAGAAGGAAAAATTAAGGGGCGCAAGTTCAAGGTGCGCAGGTCTTAGTGATTGAAATCTGAATAAATACCGCTGATCTTGCTCGACCTGCCAGAGCAAAACCACTAATGTTCGCAGCCAATTTGTATCGAACCAGTTTTTAACGCCATTTTGCCGGGGCTAATCTATTGATCTCTACCGCTAACATCACCATGCAGTTTGCCGCGAAGCCGCTGTTTGAAGACATTTCAGTCAAATTTAGTGACGGCAATAGGTACGGCCTGATAGGAGCGAACGGCTGCGGTAAGTCCACTTTCATGAAAATTCTGGAAGGTAGTCTCCAGCCCAGTGCAGGTAATGTCTCTATCACGCCGAATGAGCGGGTCGGCACGTTGAGTCAAGACCAGTTTGCTTATGAGCAATATTCGGTAGTGGATACTGTGATGATGGGGCATAAAGAACTGTGGTCGGTGAAACAGGAACGTGATCGCATCTATGCGTTGCCTGAAATGTCGGAAGAAGATGGCATGAAGGTCGCTGACCTTGAGATAAAGTTTTCTGAAATGGACGGATACAGCGCCGAGAGTCGCGCCGGCGAGTTGCTCGCTGGTGCAGGAATCGAGCAGTCGCTGCACTATGGTCAGATGAGTGAGGTCGCTCCTGGATGGAAGCTACGTGTTTTGTTAGCTCAAGCGTTATTTTCTGAGCCCGATATCCTGCTGTTGGATGAACCGACAAATAACCTTGATATCGATACCATCCGCTGGCTAGAAGCAACGCTAAACGAACGCAAATGTACGATGATCATAATTTCGCATGATCGGCACTTCCTTAACGCAGTGTGCACACACATGGCCGATATTGACTACGGAGAGTTGCGAGTTTATCCCGGAAACTATGACGATTTCATGATGGCATCTACGGCAGTCCGTGAGCGTCAGCAATCACAAAACGCCAAAAAGAGCGCTGAGATTGCTGAGTTACAACAGTTTGTCAGCCGTTTCTCTGCAAACGCATCCAAGGCTAAACAGGCGACCTCCCGTGCCCGCCGTATCGAGAAAATAAAATTGGATGATATTAAGCCATCCAGTCGGATGAGCCCCTACATCCGTTTTACGCAGGAAAAGAAACTGCACCGCCAGGCATTGGTGCTCGAAAATCTCGGCCATAGTTTTGAAGAGTGTCCATTGTTTGCTGAAGGTAGGCTCATTCTTGAGGCAGGCGCGAGGCTTGCGGTAATCGGCGAGAATGGCGTGGGGAAAACTACGCTTCTGCGTTGTTTGATGAATGAGCTGGTGCCTGAGTCTGGCAGCATAAAGTGGGCGGAAAGCGCCACTTTGGGTTATTGCCCACAGGATCCAGGCTCTGAATTTGATAGTGAGCTTACATTGTTCGACTGGATGAGCCAGTGGCGGAAGCCATCGCATGATGATCAGATAGTACGCGCCACCCTTGGCCGTCTGCTGTTCAAATCCGATGATTTTAATAAACGGGTAACGGTCTGCTCAGGGGGCGAAAAAAACAGGTTGTTGTTTGGAAAACTTATGATGATGGATACCAATGTTCTGCTGCTAGACGAGCCGACGAATCATTTGGATATGGAATCAATCGAGGCCCTGAATCTGGCGCTGGATCACTATGAGGGCACTCTGATATTTGTAAGTCACGATCGTGAATTTGTGTCATCGCTTGCGACGCGTATCATCGACATAAAGAATAATGAGTTGGTCGATTTTCAGGGAAGTTATGACGAATATCTGGCGAGTCAGGACCAGGGGGAGCGATTGACACGCACTTCCTGACTCAGCACGGCCGCAATGCTCGATCTGAAGAATTTGAATATATTCGAGGACGCCTAAAAAATATTTTTGTGAAGTAAATCTGGATTCTGCTGGGCGTGGCTGGGCCGATCGCAACTTCTGGCTTTTGTTCTGCCTGGCTCAGGCGGTATGATATCTGTTCATCTGTAAAACAGTGGCCGTCGAAGTTTGCTGGTGGTCGTTATCATATTTGACATTACGAGCGTCAATCATGTCGAACTCTATTCAAGATCAATTACTCAAGGCCGGCCTGGCAGATGGTAAGAAAGCAAGAAAGATAGCGAAAGAGAAGCGAAGAGAGGTTAATCGCGCCCGGCATGAGGGTCTCGATTATGTTGATGAAAATAAGGAAGCTGCTCAGCAGACGTTGGCGAGAAACGCAGAGCGCGACAGAGAACTGAATCAAAATCTCAATAGCAAGGCCCAGCGCAAAGCCATAAACGCCCAGATCAAACAGCTAATCGAGGTCAACAAGTTAGCGAAAGGGCGGGGTGATGTGAATTTCAAATTTACCGACGGCAAGAAAGTGAAGAGCCTTTATGTGTCACCAGTGGAACATAAGCAACTCTCTGCCGGTGTGCTCTCCATCGTTAAACAGGGCGATCAGTATGAGATATTGCCGCGACCTGTAGCGGATAAGATCGCCGAGCGCGATCAAGATAGAATTATTAGTTGCGAGAACAGTGCGGATACTGGTCTTACCGAAGAGGAACAGGGTTGGTATAAAGATTATGAAATCCCTGATGATCTGATGTGGTAGCGTTACAGGCAAGTCGTGGCGGCCTGCAACAGGTCATGCCAGCATCGATAGAGCTATACCCTTGGGAGCGTGCAGGAATCCGCCGCTATTTTCGGGTGAAATGACTGCCGGATGTAAAATAAAATCGACAGATTGCTACGGGACTCGTCCATCTTTTGTGGCAATCAGCGAGGCACGCCAAGCTCGGAATCATTTATCACGGTGAGCCGGCAATCACGCATTCGAAAAGCTTGGAATCAAGCGCGCGCTTACCTTAATAGTCGGTTTGTAAGAAAACCTGCATAATGAAAACGAGCGAATCTCAATGTGCTCTTGTGCTATTTCGTGTTTATGACCATGCAGCTAATTGTATTTCCACCACTATTAACTGTTCGGCAATTGCGTCCATGCTTGTCTCAACGATGTCGCCGTCTGGACTCAACTCCAATCCGTAGACTTTGGCGTCTCTGGGCAGTGATCGAATAAACTGGCGCACGCTGGCCCGCAATTCCGGACTATCTCCTTCCAGTAGCGAGGCGACGCCTGAATAGCGTTTTCGGGCAATTTCCATCTCAACTGATGTTTCATCGCCTCGAAGGTTTCGCCACCATTTTGTGTTTTGGTTGGACAGCAGGCGCACAAGATTATTTTCGCGCGTAAAGCTCAGCGGCGTATCGAGTTTATGACCAGTTTTACTCCCGGTGAAGTGAAGAATGCCTATGTTGTTGCTGGTGACACCATGTAGAGGTGATCTGAGCAAGGCGCGCACCAGGGGATTGAGGATGTAGCGATATAATGTGTTGGCAGAAATCATCATTGCGCCGAGCCTGTCTCGATTAGGCATAGAGTCTAAACGATTACGCTGACAAAATGTTTGGTGTTTGTCAGACTAATAATGCGATTGTTACGGTGTTCGAGCGGGGTCCAAATTGACAATATTCGGGGCTATCCGAATTTTTTGTCTAATCAGGCTGGCTCGCTCTTCGGGAATCAAATGCTGTATGCTCTGGAGCAGTGTTTATATCCGTGGGAAAGAACCAATGATATGTCGCCTCTTCATCAGTCTACTTTTGTTTCTGCTGGTACAAGCATGTTCTGATAGCTCTGACCAGCGCCCGCCGCAGATGGCGCCGACTTCGCTGACGGTCGTTCCAATAGCCGCGCCAGAAGGTGCGCCCGGCGAGATGCGCTCCTTGGTCTTTCGGGTAACGATGACGGCGCCGCAGGCGAGTGCTGTTGAGCTGGCTTACTGGACCAGCGCCGGCTCGGCGACTGCTGGTGAGGACTACCTCGATATCACGGGTGAGTTGTCGATAGCGGCCGGTGAAATCGAAGGTGTTGTTTCGGTAGATATGATCGGCGATGCGGAGGAAGAGGCCGCGGAGACGTTTACTCTCAATATCAGCACCAGTGATAACGCTGTGGCCACGGCCACAAAGATTATCGGTACCATCGCTAATGATGATACGGCGTGCGAGACACCGTTTGCCAGAAGCCCTAACCCGTGGCTGGTAAAAGGTGGTGATCCGCTGAATTTTGCCCATCGTGGCGGCGTGATCGACTTTCCTGAGAATACTCTTTATGCCTATTCGGAAGCGGCTCTGGCTGGTGCTGATGTGCTTGAAATGGATGTCTACCAAACCAGGGATAATCAACTGGTGGTTTTGCACGATTTGAGTGTAAATCGGACAACCAACGGCGAGGGCGATGTGGCTAATCTGACGCTGGCAGAACTAGAAACGCTTGATGCCGCCTACTGGTTCGTGCCCGGCGTAGGCACCCCCCGCGATCGCCCGGTCGAGGACTACGTCTTTCGCGGCATCGCAACGGGAGATAGAGCGCCACCGCCCGGATACAGCGCTGCAGATTTCCGGATTCCCACCCTGGAACAGGCATTGGCGCGCTTCCCGCAGAATTTGATCAATCTCGAGCTGAAGCCTGATCTGGATGGCATGGGGAATTATGAACAGCAGATGGCTCGATTGGTGCAGCGCTACGGGCGATATACTGATTTGATCGCAGGCTCTTTTGTTGATGAGGCCACCGACAACTTCAAGGCTGTCGCTCCCTGTGTGTACAGCTATCTGCCACTGGGACGAGGCCTCGAGATATTTGCCCTGTTCCTGGCTACCGGTGAAATTCCTGATGTGCCGGAGCACATCACGGCGCAAGTACCTCCTGATGCCAGCCAGATCGGGGATGAAATTCCCGGTGACGAGCCTATCCCTATTGTTACCCCTGAGTTAGTGGCAGCCGCTCACAATGCTAACCTTGCGGTGCAGGTGTGGACGATCAATACCTGTGAGGGAATGCTGCGTATGATAGACCTTGGGGTGGACGGTATCATGACCGACAGGCCTTTGTTATTGGAGTCTTTGTTGGCTCAGCCAGCGGATGAGCGAACCTGTGAGTAAAGTGATAAGACAGGCCGCCCGTAAAAGCGAATGCCCCGGATGATAATGGGTGAGCGTCACCGATAGCGATCCGGACGTCGTTGTGCGTACCGTCCGATTTTGTGGTCATTTAGGTCTGACTCTATTTGTGTTACGAGTCTATATGTGAGTCTGAAGAGGCCATCTTGAATGCACTTTTTGAGCGCTTTGGTGTTGCGGTGGGGGTAAACGTTAACGGTGGAGCATATCAGGCGGCAGAGCAGCGAGAACACAGTGCGGTGGACCCCGAACTCCTGGCACGATGCGAAGCGGTATATGCTGAACCCCAGGCTATTCAGTTCAGGAACTAATAGGGAATAAACAACGGTATGGTGCAGGTGTAGGTTCGTGACGAGTTTTCGTCACCGATTTAGCTGCGAAACGGGATAAAAATATGCAACTGCCCGAGCAAAGGCTCTATATCGGCGGCTATGCCAGTGCAACCTCTGGCGAGACGTTTAACACGATCAACCCGGCAACGGGAGAGGTTCTGTGTGCAGTCCAGCGAGCCAACTTACAGGACCTCGACAGGGCGGTAGCCTCCGCGAGGGTTGGCTTTGAGACCTGGTCGAGCATGGATGCCATGCAGCGTAGCCGCATCCTTCTGCGAGCAGTGCAATTGCTGCGCGATCGCAATCGTGAGTTGGCTGAGCTGGAAGTTATGGATACGGGGAAGCCTATACAGGAGGCGGAAGTCGTAGACGTGGCGTCTGGCGCGGATTGCATCGAATACTTTGCTCATGTAGCGACTACGATCCGCGGCCATCAGGTGAACTTGCCTGGGGCGTTTGGCTACACACGCAGGGAGCCGCTGGGGGTCTGTGCAGGCATTGGCGCGTGGAACTATCCCATTCAGATTGCCTGTTGGAAAGCCGCAATGGCGCTTGCCTGCGGAAACTCGCTCGTTTACAAGCCGTCGAGCCTTACGCCACTGAGCTGTTTGAAACTGGCGGAGATTCTCAGCGAGGCGGGGGTGCCCGACGGGGTATTTAACGTTGTCTTTGGCGATGCGGATATTGGCCGAGGTATGTCTCAACACCCTGGTATCGATAAAGTATCGCTGACGGGTTCGACGACGACAGGCAAGAAGGTGATGGCTGACGCGGCAGGCACGCTAAAGCATATCTCCATGGAGCTCGGCGGTAAATCCCCGCTGATTATTTTCGACGACGCTCATCTCGATAATGCTGTGTCTGCGGCTATGCTGGCGAATTTCTACACTCAGGGTGAGATCTGCACGAATGGGACGCGAGTTTTTGTTGCGGCGAAAATTCACGAGACGTTTGTGGACGCGTTGTTGGCGCGCACGGCGAAAATGAAGATCGGCGATCCGATGGACCCGGAGACTCAGGTGGGCTCCCTCATCTCACTTTCTCACAGGGACAGGGTTCTCGATTATATTGAACAGGGCAAGGCTGCGGGTGCTCGTTTGCAATGTGGCGGCAAGTGCCCCTCGGATTCTGCCCTTGCCAGAGGCGCATTTGTCGAGCCTACGGTGTTCACAGACTGCACTGACGATATGGTGATCGCGCAGGAAGAAATTTTCGGGCCCGTCATGTCGGTTTTTCGATTCAGCGATGAAGAGGAGGTAATTCGCAGAGCAAACGCGACCGACTACGGTCTGGCGGCGGGCGTATTTACCCAAAATCTCGCCAGGGGGCATCGGGTTATTGCCCGATTGCAGGCTGGTACCTGCTGGATCAATACCTACAACATCACGCCAGTCGACATGCCTATTGGCGGTTATAAGCAGTCCGGGCTGGGGCGTGAAAATGGTCCCACTGCTATCGATCACTATACTCAGTTAAAAAGTGTGTATGTCGAGTTGGGCGATGTAGACTGCCCCTATTAGCGCGGTATTACGTTGGTTGCTGCTGAGACAAATAGCATAAGTTCAGGGAACATTGATGCCCGTCAGGGAATACGATTACATCATTGTTGGCGCGGGCTCCGCAGGTTGCGTACTCGCAAACCGTCTCAGTAGCGACGGTAATTCTTCGGTCCTGCTACTCGAGGCAGGTGGTAGCGACGCTAACCTGTTCATCCGCATGCCCAGCGCCCTGTCGTATCCGATGAATGATAAGCGATTCAACTGGTTTTTCGAGTCTCGACCGGAGCCCGGCCTTGACGGGCGACGCCTCCACTGCCCGAGGGGAAAGGTACTGGGTGGCTCCTCCTCTATCAATGGCATGGTCTACGTGCGCGGGCATGCTTGCGACTTTGATGAGTGGTCCGCACAGGGAGCTGAGGGCTGGGACTACCGGCATTGTCTGCCTTATTTCAAGCGCAGTGAGGCATGGGTGGGCGGCGCGAATACCTATCGTGGCGGTGACGGCCCGCTTGTCACGTGTGCGGGCAATGCCGGCAGACTCAATCCACTTTATCAGGCATTCATTGATGCCGGTGTCGAGGCAGGCTATCCCCGCACACAGGATAGCAACGGGGCTTGTCAGGAAGGCTTCGGCCCAATGGATATGACCGTGAAAAATGGCGTGCGGTGTTCGGCATCAACTGCTTATCTGCACCCTGTCCGTAACCGCCCCAACCTGAGCCTTATCAGTGGAGCGCTCACCTATCGTGTGCTGATCGAAGATAGCTGTGCGGTTGGAGTGGAATTCGAAAGTGACGGTCGGCGCCAGCGAGCAAGAGCCCGCCGGGAGGTCATCTCCTGTGCCGGGGCTATTGGCTCACCCATGCTGCTGCAACAGTCCGGCATCGGGCCTGCAGCTGTTCTGGACGATGCCGGTATTCCCGTAGTGCATGAATTGCCTGGCGTCGGTGAAAATCTGCAGGACCATCTTGAGGTTTATTTCCAGTTCCACTGCAGGCAACCGATCACGCTGAACAGCAAACTTGGGCTCGTTGGTAAAGGATTGATCGGCGCGCGATGGTTGCTGTCGAGGGATGGCCTGGGTGCGACCAATCACTTTGAATCCTGTGCGTTTATCCGCTCCAATGCCGGCGTCCGATGGCCCGATATTCAGTATCATTTTCTGCCGGCGGCGATGCGTTATGACGGCACGGCCAGCTTCGCCGGGCACGGTTTTCAGGTGCATGTTGGGCCAAACAAGCCCCGCAGTCGCGGGCATGTGCGTGTTGTTACCAATGACCCGCGGGATAAGCCAAGCATACAGTTTAACTATCTGCAGCATGAACGTGATCGCGCCGACTGGCGCCAATGTATCCGGCTAACCCGCGAAATCATGAATCAACCGGCCATGGACCCCTACCGCGGAGAGGAGATTCAACCGGGCGCTGCGATACATGATGATGCCTCTATAGACCGATGGGTCAGGGAGAACGTGGAGAGCGCCTACCACCCGTCCTGCAGTTGCAGAATGGGAGCAGAGGACGACCCTATGGCGGTCGTCGACAGCGATTGCAGAGTACGAGGAATAAATAATCTGCGCGTTATCGATGCCTCCATCATGCCTACCATCACCAACGGAAATTTGAACGCACCAACAATCATGATCGCCGAAAAAGCCAGCGATATCATTCTCCGCAAGACGATTCTTCCAGATAACGAAGCAGACCCTTGGATAGATCCGCAATGGCAGCGACGACAGCGAATCGATAATCCTAAGCGACCATGACCTTGACTAACGCGCAGGATCATTGATGAACACCGTATTGGTAATTGCTATCGCCGTTACCCTGCTAACGTCACTGCTTATCGCAGTGCGCTGGGGGTCGACCGTTTGCCAGGGGCCGATGCCCAGTTCCCTGTTTGCCTTCAGTGCTATCTTGTTCACTTCCGGTTTGGACGTGGGGCTGATCATGTTTCCACTGACCGAATTTCCAGTCTATGCAGAGGAGGCGGCCTACCAGTTTGCGAATCCTCTCGCGATAGAATTCGGTATGTGGGGCTTTTTGGTGTGGGCTTTTTATTTTCTCACTACGTTTTATTTTTGTCGGATCGAGCCGAGACTGCAGCTGTTTGAAATACCGATTATCAAATTCGTTAACAACTGTGTGGTGATTGCGACCTGCGCTTTTACCGGCTTTCTGTTTCTGAGCTACTTGCCCAGCTACGTCGAGGGGATATCTCCGGTGGTGCAATATAGCCTCGTATTCCTAGTTGTTATGTGCGCCGTGCTCTCTAGTACAGATATCCGTTATGTGAAAGTACTCAGCATTGCATCGACCTGGCTTTTCTTCGCGCTGATCGCTTTTTTATGGATCAACAGTAAAATGGGGCTTATCGGTTTTCTTAACAGCTCGAGCAATCTGAGCGGGTACTTCGGCAATCTTCATCGGTTTTTGAGTCCGTTGAGCGATTACCACGCCTTTTATCTGTTCTGGTGGTTTTCCTGGAGTATTATGATCGGGCAATTTGTATCTCGTTTCCTTAGCCCCATGAAAACCCGCAGCTTGCTTGCTGCGTTACTGATCATACCCTCGATCCCCATTGCGGCCTGGTTCTCGGTGCTCTACTACTACTATACCCATGACGTAGAGCTGACCGAGTCTGTCAATCTGTGTCTGGTCACGGTGGGAGTCATTTTTGTCATTAACTCACTGGACTCGCTAATCCGACTGTATACAACGAATCTTGGCATCACTGTCGAAAGGCTAGGTCGCCGTAACTACGTCCTGTCCAATGCGTTGGCCTTGTTATCACTTATCCTGTTGTATCGGTTTACCCCGTTCGAAATCGAATGGGTCGGTCTTGTGGTGATCGGCCTGTATGGATGTATCTATTTCCTGCTGTTCCGTCACCGGGAAAAATTCAGTTCAGCGATAGTTGCTGATGCGTAAAAGCAACCGTACCGGCTCCTGGGTGCCCGGCGCGACTTCGGGCCGTGTGATGTTGGCGTACATCGTTAGGCGCAGTGTTACGCCTACAACCGCCAGTTTCTGCCATTTGAAGGTATTTAAGGGTGGCTAATGGCATGGAAGAGGGCGCGGTGTGAGCAGCATTCGCCCCCCCCTGTGGGTGACGGCGGTCTTTGATTTTATTCTGCGTTGAATGATAATGAGTCATGCGCACAGCTTGTGCTCAATTTAGTAAGAAGGGTATGCTCGTACCTGTTATAAATGAACATATACGAGAAATGGTGTATGCGTTCGATAATTATGAAGAAATACTCACGCGGTACGCTCTGCTTGCTGTTAGCAGTATCCGCGGCTTCACTTTTGCTCCTCACGGGTTGCTCTGACGTAAATAATTCATTCCTGGATCCGAAGGGGCCAATAGCAGCAGCTCAAAAAACGCATTTTATTAGTGTAACCCTCTATTCAATGATCGCTGCCGGACCAGTTTTTATACTGGTGCCGTTTATTTTGTGGCGTTATCGCTATAAAAATAAGAAAGCACGGTATACACCCAATTGGGAATTTTCCGGTTTGCTCGACAGTATTATGTGGGGCGTACCAATCGCAATCATCATTGTCCTTTCCAGTCAGCTTTGGCAGAGCACGAAAACGCTTGATCCTTATTTGCCAATAGAGTCAGATGTTCCCGCGCTGCAGGTTCAAGTCGTTGGTTTGGATTGGAAATGGCTGTTCATTTATCCCGAATACGGTGTTGCCACAGTGGGAGAGCTGGCCTTCCCTGTAGACAGACCAGTATCGATGGTGCTGACCAGTGACACCGTAATGCAATCGTTTTTGATCAGTTCGCTGGCGGGTCAGATCTATGTGATGCCGGGTATGCAGACTAAATTGCATGTGAAGGCCGATGCGCCCGGCATATTTGAGGGTGAAAATACGCAGTTCAACGGCGTTGGTTTCCCTAAACAAAAATTCAAGGCCGTTGCAGTGACAAGTAAAGAGTTTGATCAATGGGTGATGAAGGTGAGATCCGAGGGCGTAGCGTTGAGCGAGGCGACGTATAAATTCATTGCGAATCGGTCGACGGCTGAAGAGGTTTACGATGCGCTGGGTTCCAGCGTCATGCCGGAGAATGTCACCTATTTCAAAAAGGTTTCCTCACGTCTGTACGCCGACATCATTGCACGGTACCACACGGGTAAGGCAATACCCCTGAGCGAGCAGCCCGGAGGCGCACTTTACAGTGCCAAAGACCAGTCCGGGACGACTGATCCTGCTGCGGTCAAAATACCCGGCGAAGGAGTAGCACCATGAATCCAGACGGCACTGTTGCCGGTTTTTTCGGGAGATTATCCTGGGAATCCATACCGATCTTTCTGGCGATCCAAAATCCGACGACCAATGAAATCATTGCGGCTAGCGCTGGCATGATCGTTCTTGTGGGGATTACTGTCGTTGTTGGGCTAATAACCTACTTTAAGTGGTGGGGTGTGCTTTGGAGTGAATGGCTGACTAGCGCAGACCACAAGAAGATTGGCATCATGTATGTTGTGCTTGCCTTGGTGATGATGGCGCGGGGTGTGCTTGAGGGCGCAATTATGATGGCCCAACATGCATTCGGCCTGGATGGCGGATTTTTAGCCGCTGATCACTTTGCACAGCTGTTTAGCACCCATGGCACGATCATGATTTTCTTCGTAGCAATGCCTTTAATTGCCGGCATTATCAACTACATCTTGCCACTACAGATTGGCGCCCGCGACGTGTCTTTCCCCGTCATGAACCAAATCAGCCTGGGGTTAACGGCCGCCGGCGCCGCGCTTGTCATGATCTCGCTTGTGGTCGGTGAGTTTTCCACGGGCGGCTGGCAGGGTACTCCGCCCTACACGGGTATGGCCTTTAATCCGGGTACTGGACCTGACTACTGGATCTGGTCTGTCGGTATCGCTGGGCTGGGCTCTACTATGACGGGCATTAATTTCGCCGTTACCATCTACAAGGAGCGTGCTCCGGGCATGGATCTTTTTCGTATGCCGTTGTTCTCGTGGACAGTCCTGTGTACGGCAATCATTATGATTTTCGCCATGCCTCCACTCACGGTGGCCACCGCGACTCTGGCACTTGACCGATATCTGGATTTCCATTTTTTCACCAATGATCTCGGCGGTAATATGATGAACTACGTCAACCTCTTCTGGTTGTTCGGTCATCCGGAAGTATATCTTTTGATTCTACCTGCCTATGGCATCTTCTCTGAGCTGGTGTCTACCTTCTCTGCGAAACGGCTCTATGGGTATTCATCGTTGGTCTACGCCACGATGGT
>CAJQQW010000328.1 GCA_905480565.1 uncultured Halioglobus sp.
ATGATTGTCTTCGGCTTGCTTTGGCTGCTGCGCGCCCTCGATATCGGTCGCCCTGCTCACGAAACGGTGTGTGCCTGTATCGAGATTTGCTTGCAGGCGGAACGTACGCCAGGCATTGGGCCCCAGATCGGGACCCACCAGTTCCGCGACCTGCCAGCTCTCACCCCGGTCAGCCGAAACCTCAACAGTGCGAATACCCCGCTCCCCCGAAAAGGCTACACCATAAAGCGTCACGCTACCGGCCAGAACAGGTTGGTCGTCGGCCCCGGGGCCATTCAGCCAGGACTTAACCGGCATCCGCCACATCGAGGGATGTTGTGGACCGCCTGACACGCCCTGTGCCCTGAAGCGGTAACCCGACTGCTGGATTTTTGCAGCCGATTGCTGCTCAGTTGCACCGAGCTGCCTGACCCATTTCACGTTGTTAACGCCAAAGTACCCCGGAACGACAAGGCGCAGCGGCCCTCCATGGACAGCGGGTAATGGCGCACCATTCATCTCCCAGACCAGCAGGCAGTCCCGCAGACCCTTCTCAATAGGCACCGAACGCTCGACCACCACAGCATCTTTATCGATGCCCTCGGGTAATTGTTCACCACCCGTCGCGGTCAGGAACTTCGATTCGCCGACCACGCCACCAAAACGTTCGAAAATATCCGACACCCTGACACCCGTCCACAATGCGCACCCCGCCGCACCCACACCCCACTGGGAGCCAGAAGGGTGGTGGGGAAAAAATGCCCGCCCGTTACCGGAGCATTGCACTACGTTGGCAACGGTTTGCACGTTCATTCCCTTGAGCTCTGCCAGAGTCAGGCTACCCGCTTCCGCACAACCCGAAACCTGAAATTCCCAGTCGTCTCCCTCATCAGTGACCGATGGCGGAGGCATCGGCAGGTTGTTGCGGACAAAAAAGTGAGAGACAGGCGTGATCGGTCCAAAGCCAAACTGACCGCGTCGGGTCTCGAGCGCCCAGGGGAGATCGTTGTGTTCAACAAATGTGGCCGTTTGCTTGCCGATCGGCATCGCACGCCGGCTAATGCCCATAGCTACCGGGTGACCGGCGAGCAAAACCGCCGCACCGAGGCTCTTCACCACAAACCGACGTGACCAGTGCTGCACAGCTCTAACTCCTTTCGGGAAAAACTTGAACAACAGTATAAGGCGTTAGCCAGTACAGGAAAGACAACAGTCATCGAGGCAGTTCATTCGGCGCGTTTCACAGCAAACCCGCTGATGCTCCAGACTCCTTACCCAGACTATCCGGTGTTGTTTTTTGCCCTGAATGATATGCCCGCGCAAGCGCTGCGACGCGATGGCGCTTCAGTTGCCCGCCAGGCCGGGAATTTCGCAGAAAATATCCGCCTCCACCCTGGCGCTGACCGCACTGTTGGCGTGGGCTCCGGCACACCAGGACGGCATGACCATGGAGTAGAGCCCGCTACCGCCGGCCTGCAGAATCAGGATTTGATCGGGACTTTTGAACGCCATGCGGCGCTGCGGGTTGTCGCCGGCAAACGCGCCCATCAGACGTTTGACCATCTCTCCTTCGAGGAAGCAACGCCCATACAGCTCACTGGCAACATCCTGCCGGCTCAACCCGGCCTTGCCCAGCACCGCGCTGTGCTCCGGGTTTAAAACGACGACGGCTGCACCGCCCGTGAGAATCGCATTATTGCTGGGTGCGTTAGCCAACCCCATGGCCAGCAGGTCCAGCAGGGTCTTGTATGCCTCCGGGTCATCGCCATCACCGGCAAAAATCACCGAATGCGGTGCCTCAGCGCCGACCACGGTCACCACGCTGTCCTGGGCATCGAAACCGAGGTCCGAGTGCAGTGGAGGAAATGGGCTATTTTCCTCATCCTCGGCCAAACAATAGGTAAACTTTCCGGGGTGTCCCAACAGCGCCATATCAGAGCTGCCCGGGCGAGCCTTGCCGATATTGATCATAGTAAGACGCAGGGCGCGACCGATAGACGCATTGGCACGATGACCGGGGCCCAGTGCCCCGGTGCCGGAGGCGATCGGCCCGCAGCTGCTGCGGGCGGGTCCGTTCACAATTATTAGGGGAGCCGTGCAGTGCGTGGTCGCCTGCATTTCAGTCAAGTCGAAGCGTGGGTCGATAACCGCTTTCACCGCCGCCACCACCACGGGCATATAGTCTGGCAAACACCCTGCCATCACCGCAGCGACGGCGACTTGCTCGATAGTGGCGATGCCGTGTCCGGGACCCATCGTACCCAGCACCATGTCGCCATCCAGTCCCGACGCCAGCACCATGCGATCAACCCGCTCGCGAATCGGTATCACCACAGGCAGCCCGTCTGTGCACCCGCGCTGATGAAGGTCCTCGAGCGCCTGTGCCTCATCCAGAGCCGAGAGCAGTTCAGTCATCAGCACCCTCCAGCGCATTGATTACCCGCGGTGCAATCGATTCGGCAACCTCGCGGATATTCGCCACGCCAGTGCCGGCAACAGGATGGGGAAGCTTTATTCGTGGCACATCCGGCATGCCCAGTGAACGGGCGACAAAGTCTCCTTGAGACCAGAATTCCTCCGTTACCAGAGCCACCGCCGGGATGCCGCGGTTTGCAAAGTTGATGCCGTCACGCACGGTGCCGGTAGTGCAAGATCCTCAGTGACCGTAGGCAGCAATAACGCCCACGCACTCGCCACCGATCTCACCCAGTAATTGTTCGTTGGCAGGTACCGTTGCATTGCCCTTGTTGAACGCATGCACCGCAATGCCGGGTCGAAGCTTCTGTAATGCGACACCGAGTTCATCGAGGAACTCTACAGAATCGGGAAAGCCATTCGCGAGCAAACCAATATGAACCGGCTCTCCCTCACTCATGGTTAAAGACAACTCGTAGGGCGTTTCCTCCACACCTACGCTCGCATCCGGATCGAGATACTCGATCATCACAGCTCCTCTACGCCACCGGGATATACCCCGAAAACCGAACCCTGCGCACTGACCGACGCACCAGCGTGACGCCGACCAGACTCTGCACAGCGTTGAACAGACACCCTAATCTGGCACGAGTATATTACACCCGCGCTGAATGCGGTATACACGTGAATACGCTTAACCCCGACAGTTGGCAGACACCTAAAACAAGGGCAAACTGGCAGCCGATCACCACCGTGTATCGCTAACGGGAAATGCGCTGATTACTATAAACAAACGATTACACACCCTCTATCCTGCCTCGTTGTGGCGGCTGTCTATTGCCGCTATGCTCGCGGCGCATCTGGCCTTCCCGCCTGCCAGCGCAGACAGCGCTTCCGCACATTGCGGCTTTTCAGCGAGTCGCGATCACCAGCCAACACGCACCTCCCCCTGCCGCTTTTCGCAGCGGCAGGGCTCTATTGGCATCTACTTTGAGGATGGCCAGCGTTTCAACTTCGCGCCCGTTGGGGATATTCCAGGCAACTACCAGGATGAGGCGGGTCGCCCGATTTATCGTCAAAAGGGCCTGGGGCAGGAAGGGCAATTATTCAAACTACCGTCCACGCCAGACGGCCTGCCATTCCTCTACGTGATGTGGGCACCAACAGCACTCGCCTGCGATGCAGTTGCCCTGACAACACCCGGTCGATGCACGCTCGCTTTGCAGGCGCCCATTTCCTTTGCCATGTCCGCCACCCGCGGGGGATCGCTCAATGAACTCACGATTACTCCGAGGGGACTGCCTTTTGCGAGGGACACCATAAATGAGTCTCTGGATGGCGGAGTGATCGCCGCAGAGATTGCCGACCTGGACGCAAACGGCTGGCCCGAGATCTATGTGTTTATCAGTAGCGCCGGCAGTGGGAGCTACGGCTCGCTGGTCGCCTACGCCGTGAACGCGGGCAAGTCACTGACACCAATCTACCTGCCGGCTCTGGAGCAAACGCCGGGTGCCGCTGACGGTTACGGTGGACATGACGAATTTGCCATTATCGAGAACCGTCTTGCGCGGCGCTTTCCCCTTTACACGGCCCAGGACACGAACTCCGCGCCCTCGGGCGGCACGCGGCAAATCGGCTATCGACTGGAAGCGGGCGAGGCAGGCTGGCTACTTGTCCCGGACACGGTGTCGAATTACTGAAACACACAACCTTGCCCGCATCGCCCGCAGCCCGCTGCGCGCTTGCTAAACACACCACTGAAATGCCAAGACAGATCTGCAGACCCCCCCTGCAAAACACTGATTCCTCTGCCTATTTTTAACCTTCGGGAGATACCTGCCGACGCCGGTAGAACGATGTAATTACGCACGGATCAGGTCCATGCTGCATTTTGTACTATTCCAATCATAGTGCCTGCATATTGCCGCGATACAGACATTTAAATGGCGTAAAGTGACGGCGGCCGCTATTCTTTCTACTCTGTGAGTTTTTTCATGTTACAGGACCCCTCGCAACTTGACTTGATGCGAGACCACCGAAGGAGTAAGTGAATGAAGCACCCTCGACTCATTTTGTCTGCCGCCGTGGCCGGCGCCATGACGCTATTCGCAGTATCCGCCACTGCAAACACCGCCAAACCGGCCGGTGCCACCGACGTCGGCGCGATCAGCCTCGAGCAGCCCCGCAGCAACCAGTTCTGGTGGCCTGACCAGCTCGACCTCGCCCCGCTGCGCGATCACGACAGTCGCTCCAACCCGCTGGGCGACGACTTTAGCTATGCTGCGGCCTTTAACACACTGGATCTCGACGCCGTAAAAGCCGATATCGATGCGGTACTCACCGATTCGCAGGACTGGTGGCCAGCGGACTGGGGCAACTACGGTCCGTTCTTCATCCGCATGTCATGGCACAGCGCGGGCACCTATCGCACACTGGATGGTCGCGGTGGCGGCGACGGCGGCCAAATGCGATTTGATCCTCTCAACAGCTGGCCAGACAACGGTAATCTCGACAAAGCGAGACGACTGCTGTGGCCAGTCAAGCAAAAGTACGGAGAAAGCCTGTCGTGGGGGGACCTGATGATTCTTGCGGGAAACGTCGCGCTGGAAAATATTGGCTTTGAAACCTATGGCTTTGCCGGCGGCCGTACCGACGAATGGGAGCCGGATATTGTCTACTGGGGGCCCGAGGTGAAAATGCTGGCGAGCGACCGTCATGACAAAGATGGCAAACTGCAACGTCCGCTTGGGGCGACGCACATGGGCCTGATCTATGTAAACCCGGAGGGCCCCATGGGCAAGCCCGATCCTGCAGGCTCTGCAAACAATATTCGGGTGACCTTCGGACGCATGGCGATGAATGACGAGGAAACCCTGGCACTTATCGCAGGCGGACACACGTTCGGAAAGATGCATGGCGCGCGCAAGCCCGCGGACTGTGTCGGACCGGAGCCCGCCGCTGCCCCCACTGAGCAGCAAGGGCTTGGTTGGAAAAACCGCTGCGGCAAGGGTAACGCAGAAGATACCACCACCAGTGGTCTCGAGGGCGCCAGGACCCAGGCACCCACCCAGTGGACCAGCCTGTACCTGCAAAACCTGCTAAACCTTGAGTGGCAACAATCACGCAGCCCGGCGGGAGCCATCATCTGGATTCCCAAGGATGAAGCCCTGCACACCGCGGTGCCTGATGCACACGTGAAAGGAAAATCGAATCCACCCGTAATGACAACGGCGGATATCGCATTAAAAGTAGACCCCCAGTACAGGGCCATCGCCGAGCGCTTCCTCGCCGACCCGGCGGAATACCAACGCGCATTCGCCAGGGCCTGGTACAAGCTGACCCATAGAGACATGGGTCCTCGTGCCCGTTATCTTGGTGATCAATTTCCGGAGGAGGAATTGATCTGGCAGGACCCGATTCCCGTGGTTGAAGGCAAACCGATCAACGATCGGGACATCACGAAGTTGAAGAAGGCAATTGCCAAAACCGACCTCAGCACACAAGAGCTAGTGCGAACGGCCTGGGCATCGGCCGCCAGCTTTAGGGCTGCCGATATGCGTGGCGGGGCCAATGGTGCACGCATCGCGCTGGCGCCTCAAAAGGACTGGGCGGTGAATAACCCCGCGGAGCTTGCAAAGGTTCTCGAGACCCTGCGAGGGGTGCAGGAGACATTCAACGACGGCAGTCGCAGAAAGGTATCGCTTGCCGATTTGATTGTGTTGGGTGGCGCTGTCGGGCTTGAGCAGGCCGCCGATGCAGCGGACATTGAGATCGAGGTGCCGTTCATACCCGGTCGTGCTGATGCCACACAGGAACAGACGGATCTGCAGTCCTTCGCACTGCTGGAGCCGACCGCAGATGCCTTCCGCAACTATTACGATGTGTCGCGCAGCTACCGTCCGCCGACCGAAATGCTGGTCGATAAAGCCGATCAACTGTCCCTCACCGTTCCGGAAATGACAGTACTGGTCGGGGGCATGCGTGCGATGAATGCCAGTTCGGGTGATTCCAGCGCAGGCATACTGACGGATAACCCTGGCGCATTGACGAATGACTTTTTCGTCAACTTACTGGATATGTCCACAACGTGGCAGAAATCAGCCACCGATGGCTTGTATGAAGGCGTAGATCGCGAAAGCGGTGAGGTAACGTACACCGCAACCCCGGTAGACCTTATCTTCGGATCCAACGCAGAATTGCGGGCAGTGGCAGAAGCCTATGCCTTTGACGACGCGCAACAGCGTATGGCAGATGATTTTGTCGCTGCGTGGGTCAAGGTAATGCAACTGGATCGCTTCGACCTGCATCGCGACCTGTAGGCTTCACTTATTGCGCCGAGCAAAGGCGCATTTCACGCACTGGCCTCGATGAAGATCGAGGCCAGTGTCGTTCTAGGGCGGGAAATCGCCCGCACCGTGACGTCTTCGCTCAGTTCAATCACACAGGATACACATTCACTGCAAATGCGCTTTGCTGTGCAAGGCCTGTGACTTTATCAAAGTCGACATCTCGCGGGATCAGTTGCTGCACGTTACTGCCCTTCTCCCGGGTCGGGCGCGGATCGGCAGGGTCGCCCCAGCCGTGAGCCAAGCCGATGGTACCCCGCGCAACTTTATCACTGCACTCCACCACCGCTTCAATTTTTCCGTGACCGCTCTCGATAGTCACAAGATCCTCGTCACTGAGAGATAATCGGACCATGTCCTCCCGGCTCATAAGCGCCGGATTATACTGGCGCTTGCGGCGCAGGCTAGGCAGGTTGTTACCGGTGGTGCAATACACCTCGGGCATGCGATAGGTAATCAGGCGAAAATCAAAATCCTGTCCCTCCCGATAGGCGCCGCTGATAAGCACGGGCTCGGCGTAGACCTCGGCGAGTTCCGCAATGACCTCCGGGTGACCGGCGGCGAGACGCTTGTCCGCATGACCAATCATATCGGGAATCACACCACCCACCTCTGGAATACCGCCGTCGTATACTCTGCCGCTCGCCGGTGCGTCTTTAAGTTCCTGCAGTGAAATACGCGCAGACGGCGTCAGCGCGCGGATAACCTCGTCCGCTGTTGGTGCATCATCGGCGTCAATACCCGGCAAGCTGAAACCGCTGCCCATACGCTGGGCCGCACGCCAAAAAAATTCCCACTCTTCGATCACATCGTCCTGCGGCTCCACCATTTTTTCGGAGTACTGGTTGAAAGAGAACGGATAGTAATTGTCAGATAGCATCGGAATATCCACTCTTTCGAAGGGGTGCGTCACTGCCATCACGTAGTCTGCATGCCTGGCCGTAGCCGACATAAAGAGATCATTCACCACCAGCAAATCGAGTTCCTCAAGCGCTTTGAGGGTGTGGTCTGTGTCGCTGAACACCAACGCGGGATTACCACCGTTAACGATCAGCGCCTTCACTTGTCCTTTGCCAGGGGTCAGAATCTCATCGGCCAGTGTGTTAGTAGGCATTTCCTGGTAACCAAACAAACCGGTAATCCCCTGGATATCGCGCACGCGTGAGCGCTGTTCTGTACGCATCGATACGGGCAATGGAGAGTTGCCCTCCGAGGGCAGTTTCGGACCTAGCGTGCCCGCGATACGAGCCATGCCACCGCGACGATCGAAGCGGCCGCACAGGGCGTTGAGTGTCTGAACCAGTTGCGTAGTCAGGTTCTGGTGGCGCGCCATGTGCAGACCAGTGCCGGAGGCAGCGGCGCCGCTCCTGGCCGTCGCAAAGATGCGCGCAGCCTCCACAATATCCGCCGAAGCGCAGGTCGTGCGGTGCTCCGTGTACTGCAACGTAAAAGGTTTCACCGCCTCGCACAACTCATCGAAACCACTGACATAGTGATCCACGTACTCAGCGTCATACCACTTGTTCTCAATAATCTCACGAATGAGACAGGCCAGCAGGCTCGCATCTTCGCCGGGCTTCACCTGCAAGTGAACATGGGCGCGCTCGGCAACATCGCACTTGCGCGGATCGATAACCACCAGTTTCATACCCCGGTTCAACGCTTTCTTTAAGCGCGTAAAGGGATTGGACTGGGGCATGGTCCAGTGGTGCGACACCACGGGGTTGGTGGCGACAAACAGGGCACAGTCCGCATGCTCGATATCAAACACACCTAGCGGCAGGGGCCCTCCGAATAGACGATCGTAGGCAATTATCAGCGACGGAGAATCAATGGTCAGGGAGGTGTAGAGACGCGGAGAGCCGAAGGCTTCGAGCCATTTAGCGATATACCAGGGGCCACCGGCCGAGGTGCGATGACCGCCGCAACCCACATACACGGCTATGGATTCTGGGCCGTGCTCGTCGATAATGGCGCGCAGCTTATCGCCTATTTCATTGATAGCACTCGAAGAATCAATATCGACAAACTGCCCGTCGACTTTTTTCTGCGAGACACGCAAGCGATCCGGATGATTAATACGCTCGTGCTCGGCGCGGCCTTTGGGGCAGGTATAGCCCTCAGAAACAGGGTTATCGTGATCGCCACGGACATCCACCACGCGGTTGTTTTCGACATCGACTTCCAGCCCACAAAACACGTGACAGAAGCGACAGAAGGTCTTTTTTGTTTGGGTCATCTGGACTTTCCTTTTTGTTTCAATCCCGCTGAGTATTTTTATCGATTGTTATAGATGCTTGCGCCGCGGGTCGCTGGGATAGATCCACTCATCGCCAATCACTTGCTCTACACGGAGCTCTGGCGGAATATTCTCTATACCGATCATGCGGTCCGCCGCCTGGTTCCAGTGATAGATGCGCGCCTCCTGATAGCTCAGGGGCACGCCCTCAAAACCTCGCGATTCCATCGAGGTCTGAATCTTTTCGCCGAATTGAGTGTCTTCCTTCAGAACCGCGGAGAGCTCGGTGCCATTTTTCTCGGTCCAGAAATCCGGCTGCAAACCCTCCTTCCACTGGGGTGCCATAGTCCAAGTTTCCATCCGACACTTATTGATGCCGTTCGGCCAGAATAGTATCGGCGGGATCGCATACTGACTGAGGGGTGATACCCAGTTGGGAAACAAGCCGTAGGATTGCGTGCAGGTTCTCCCCAACTCCCCCACCGTATCGATTTGGGCGATGTCCGGAGACACCGGCATAACATCGAGCGCCACCTTACCTTTAGGGGTTGGTGCGATCATACGACCGTGGCCATGGCGGTACAGCGTATTTACATTGCGTCGGTCATCGAGAATCGGCGACACCGTGCTGGGGTGAATACTGCGTACATGATAAACCTCCGTGTTGGCTTCCATGGCAATCTTCCAGTTACAGTTGAGATCGAACACATGGCGGGCCGCAAGACGGCAGTTCTCAAACTGAAATTCCTTCCATTCATCGGCAATTGGGCCAAGCCAATCAAGCAGGATGGGGGCCTGTGGATCAAAATTTACGAAAATGAGGTTCCCGAAGCGCTCGCAACGAACCGACTTGAGTCCCCGAGCCGAGAGGTCCAGATTGCCGAAATCCTCGGAATCCCGGACGGCTAACAATTCCCCTTCACGGCTGTAGCACCAGCCATGGTAAGGACAGACAAACCGCCGCTTGCTGCCACTGCGCTCCGTCACCACGGGGGCGCCTCGATGACGGCAGGTGTTGTAAAAGGCGTTGATCGTTCCCTCGTCTCCGTGAATGAGAAGCACCGGCTGTCCGGTGATGTCCCACAACCTAAAAGAACCCGGTTCCGGCAACTCGTCAATGTGCGCCGCGAGCAGCCAGCTCTTACGCCAGACGTGCTCCTGCTCCAGCGCGAAAAATCGCTGGTCTGTATATCGGCCTGCAGGTATATCGGGCAGGTCGGGAAAACCCTCCGGGGGTGCTTTACGCTCGGCCTCATACTCCATGAGGTCTTTCAGGATCTGAACCTCTTTCGGGCTCATAGCCATTGATGACGCCTCCAAAGCTGTATTACTGAATTATTCTTACTGGCCGCGCCACAGTATAGTATAGCGAGTGTCGGGGGCTTGCCAGAGCAGACAAAAGGCGCGTGAAAGTGGGAAAAAATACCACTGCGCGGGACAGGCTAAACCCGGACCTATACCATAGCCTCATGTTCACTAAATGCCGCAGTTGCTAAACGCACAGCGCACCCGTGGCCGGGCTTGCGAACCGCGGCGCGGCGGGGGAAACAACCATAATGAAAAAAACTACGGTGCTACTGCTTACAGGCCTTGCCGTTGTATTGTGGTATTGGATTACGGCCGCTCGGGAGGGGGAACGTGCCGAACTGGAAGCCCACCTCGCAAAAAACGCGGAAATCATGAAACGCTGTATTAATCGGGAGAAATCCATGAACGCCGCTGCGGGCATCAGCGCTGTTGCCGGCCTGGAGCAAGACAGCAAGGCGGCGTGTGCAGAAAAGTACGGCATGTATTACTCTGGGGGCCAGTGGCGCAGGATACATGTCGAATCGAACGAGCCCTAAAAAATCGCAGAAGCCCAACTGCGCACGTTATCGCGTCGCGTATCAGCCGGGGTAAGCAAGCCTCGTCGAGTAGAGCTCTTTCACCAATTCGTGTAGCGCTTCATCAGTGCTCTTGCCCGGGTGAGCCTCACAATAACGCTCCAACCAAAGCAGCAGATTCTTCGGGTTTTTACCTGCCGCAAGATCATAGGTGTCGAAAGCCAATCGATTAACTGCAGTGATATAACCCATGGTGTACAACGAAAATCCATGCAAAGGAGCCCAGCTATCCTCTACCTGAGCCAGAGTGACCGCGGCGTTCAACGCCGCGCAACTTTTGACAAGGTCGGTGGTCATAACCCGGTAATGGCCATTTGCATCGGCGCCATAAGAAACCTGCACCAGTGACAGGCAAACTATCAATATCGAGACAGCGACGCTTTTTATCCGGACGCTCTCCATAGATAACTCCCTTGAGCCACCCGGGCTCTGTCAGCGGTTTTGTGCGAGTTGCGCTTCCAGCTTTCCCTTCATCGGCAGCACCCACTGCGCCTTGAGCTGAGACGAAAGCAAACCCGCGGATTCAAGCTCATCGCAGAGCCTCATCTGGTGAGCGAGATCAAACATATCGAATTGCCGACAAATTCTCGCCTCATCATCGAGTGTAATAAACGAAATGCCGGGGGTTTCAAAATAACTGCCATCAGCGCGCTGGCCCGGCCCTCGATTCAGCCAGTGCGTCACCAGGCGGTTTTCCGTACCCGTATAGACGCCAAGGTAGGGGAAGGTCCAGCCCTCCCATCCAACCTGCATATCGCGACCGTAGTGCGTCGCCTTAATCTCGTCGATCCCGTTGGCAGTGACCATCATGACACCTGCGTACTCGCAGGTGTACACACAGTCAACCGCATATATTTCATCGACGAAGAACAGCCAATCATCGCTGCGGGATGCCTCTTCATGCGCTGCGATCAATTTATCGGCCGTCGCGCAGTTTCTCGTTAGTCAAGCTGGTCATCTTCGCTCCTTGCGGGCCACGTCTACGGTCATGAGCACGCTGCAACAATTTCAGTAATCGCCGCGCGCAAATTACCGCGACTGTATTCGAGCTCGCCGTTATCCGGTTCGTAACTGATGGTTATATTACGACCTGCGTAGAGAATGACATCCGGGAACATCGGGTGCTCCTCTTCCGAAACCGGCAAATCCATCGGATTACCCACAGCCTCACAAAAATGCTCGAGGTAGGCTTTCCAGCTGAGGTTCTCGTCGCCGACAAGGTAGGCCCTTCCGCCTTCCCCGCGAGCCAGTGCACCCGCTATCGCCTCTGACATGGAGCGACTGGTGATATGATTTACCCCCCCAGCGGGGGCCACCAGCGGCAAACCCTCAATTTGACCCGAAGCATACTGCACCAGCGCCTCAAGGTGAGGCTGCGCCAGACCGGGCACATGGCCGATAATGAACGGCGCATTCAGACTGCAGACTCTGAAGCTATCGCTGTTTAATGCCCGCAGGCCCTCATCTGCAAGGTGACGCGAGCGCACGTAGGCACTGCTCTCAATTTGTTGCGGTGCAACCTGCGGATAATAAGTGCCGATGTAAACCGCACGTGGTATCCCGGCCGCCCTGGCACTGGCAAAGAATCGCGGGATCGCCTCGCTGTTCACACGCTGAAAAAAACTGTCCTCATCTTCGTCAGGGGGGAGCTGACGTATGTCTGCGCCGGCTGCAAATACCAGCGCGTCAAACCCGGAAAGCACATTCGGCGCTATTTCATCGTCTGCATAGTTCGCAGCGATATGCGCAAAGTCCTGCAAACACGCGAGCGTAGGCTCTGCCCGCGACACCAGAGTCACATCGTGGCCTTTCTCGCGCAGGTACAGTGCACCATGAGCGCCTGTCAGGCCTGTGCCGCCAACCATCAGTACTTTCATTTCAGGCAATGCCCAGCAGATCGTCTCGTTGCGCCATGGTTACCTCCGCGCAGTAACCAAAATCCACCGGCAGATTGTTCCCGCTGACAAAACTCGCCAGCGCGCTATTGAGCATTACCAATGGCGCGCCCATTTCCGCACCGGTTGCATACTGTCCGTTTGACGGCAGGAACAATTCCACCGCCTCGTCGGGAATCTGTCCCTCACCCTTTAAGATTTTCATAAAACCGCTGTCTGTCGGCGATGGTGCGATACAGTTAATCCGAATGCCCTTTTTAGCCAGCTCTCTGGCCATCTGCATGGTATAAACAATAATACATTGCTTGGAAAAACCATAGCCATCGGGCACCTTGTCGGCGTTAGTCCGCAGCCATTCAATGGCGGCACTATAACTGTTGTCCAGCGCGAGAAATTCCTTTACTAATGCCAGATTCGGCCGCCAGCCCATACCCGCCGTTGAGGCTATAGAGGCAATGCCACTGCCATTGCCCATGCGCTCAAGCAAAGCTTCTGTAAGGTAACGCAGGCCGGCGAAGTTGATCAGCACGGTTTCCTCCGCTGAAAATGGCGGACTCGGCACTCCGGCGCAATTGAACAGCGCGTGAATCTCACTTGGCAGTTGCGCTACTGCCTTGTCAATACTGTCGCCATCTTTCATATCCACCCTGATAGCGGCTACCACCGGTGCGGAAATTTCCGCAATGTCCAGGGCATAGACTTCAGCGCCAAGATCGACCAGCAGTTGTGCCGCCGCTTGACCCATGCCGGATGCCGCTCCGGTAATCACCACGTTTTTCCCTCTGTAACCCAGTACATCACTCATGCATATTTCCTTTTATTTTGGGGTCTGTTGCTAAAATATTGACTTGGAGATCAGTCTATTGGGTCTCACCTCCAGCAGGTCTACGGCAACACCCGCGCGCTGCGCCAGGGAGTAGCAAACCGCATCCGCGACGTCCTCCGGCTCCATGCCCATATCAAGGTAGGCGCCTGCATCGCGCCATGCTTCAAGGGCGCCCGCGAGGGCATCCGGATTCCAGCCATCGGAGAAATTCGTCATCGCTCCCCCAGGGCGAACACAGGTGACACCGATCTGATCGTGCTGCAGTTCCAGCCTCAGGTCGCGACTGAAACGTTCGACCGCTGCTTTAGTGGACGCGTAGATCGAAAGGTGGCTCATCTCATCGTCATGCCAGGCACTGGCCGAGGAGATATTTACTATGCGCGGGTTATCACCACCACGTAACAGGCTAATAGCCGCCTGGCAGCAAAACACCGTTCCCAGGAAATTGGTCTGCACCTGAGCAACCACCTCGGATTCCACCAGATTTTCCACGCTGTTGGGAGTGGCCAGTCCTGCGTTATTGACCAAGCCATCAAGCCGCCCGAAGTGACTTTTTAACTTCGCAAATACCTCACGAACCTGCTCACTGGATCCCACGTCGCAGACTGCTCCGTGGGTCTGCTCGATACCGATCTGTGCAACCGCCTCATCAACCGCTTCCTGATTACGACTGATAATACCTACGCGAGCGCCCTGCTCAACGAGACGCCGGGCAATGGCGAGACCGAACCCCTTCGAGGCGCCGGTAACAATATAAACCCGATCTCGCAAGCCATGGCTCATACACCGATTGCCAGAGTCTTGGTCTCGAGGTATTCCTCAAAGCCCTCGCGACCCATTTCACGACCCACACCGCTCTGCTTGTAGCCGCCAAATGGCGCATCCGCGCCATAGAAAATGCCACCGTTTACATTGATCGTGCCGGTGCGGATACGTCGCGCCACTGCCAGAGAACGCTCTTCGCTGGCAGACCATACGGCGCCAGAGAGGCCGAAATCTGAGTCGTTGGCAATGCGGATGGCGTCTTCCTCATCATCGTAGGGGATGATGACCAACACGGGGCCGAAGATTTCCTCCCGCGCGATGGTCATATCATTCGTTACGTCGGTAAACACCGTAGGTTCAACGTAAAACCCCTTATCGAGATGCTCAGGCACGCCACCGCCCATCAGCAGACGGGCGCCCTCGGCCTTGCCCTTTTCTATATAGCCCAGCACACGCTCACGCTGTCGCGCATTTACCAGTGCTCCCATTATCTGGCTGTCGGAGGACGGGTCTCCGTATTCGATAAAGCTGAAAAAAGTGGGCAGTAATTCCTCGACTTCCGCCTGGCGGGAGCGCGGCACCAACAATCTGGAAAGAATGGCACAGCCCTGGCCGGCGTGGAAACAAACACCCAGTGAACTTAACAAACAAGTATTAAGGTCTGCGTCATCGAGGATGATGTTGGCGGACTTGCCGCCCAGCTCGAGAAAGACCTTTTTAACTGTGGCAGCGGCGCGCGCGGCGATATGTTTGCCGACGCCGGTAGATCCGGTAAAGGAGATCATATCGACCCGCGGATCATCAACCAGTTGTTCACCCACCTCCTTCGGGTCGGAGGCGGTAATCACGTTAAACACTCCGGCAGGTATATCGGTTTGCTCCTTGATCACCCGCCCCAACATCGTGGCAGACCACGGCGTGTCGGGGGCCGCTTTGAGCACCACCGTACAGCCCGCCGCCAGTGCCGGGATGCACTTGGCCAAATTGATCTGCAGAGGGACATTCCAGGGCGTAATGCACGCCACCACGCCCACGGCCTCTTTTTCTACCAATCGACGGCTGCGCATGCCCATCATCTCTGCCACGCCGAGATCCCGGCTCCACTCGTACTCCGGCAGGCTCTTCAGGGTATATTCAATGAAGCCGATCGGGGTTTTACACTGGGGGCCCATATCACCGCAGATACCGAGGGGTCCGCCGGTCTCGGCCGCGATCTGCACGCGAAACGCCTCATCGATAGCCAGCAGGGCCTTGTGCAATTGATCAAGACAGTGCAGGCGGAACGCATGATTGGTGGACCAATCGGTCTCGTCGAAGGCTCGGCGCGCCGCGGCGATAGCCCGATCCATATCCTCGCGCCCTGCGTCTGCCACCTCCCCCATGACCTCCTCGGTCGCGGGGTTGATATTGGGGTAACGCTTGCCGCTCGCTGCGTTGCACAGTTCGCCGTCGATAAACAACCTCGTTTCGGGTTCCATGTACTGCTCTCCTGATGTTATTCCGGTAGTCGAGATTCGTCCTTCGCCAAAAAGACATTCTCAATTCTGTCACAGATAAATTGTGCGGTGGGCATAGCTACACCCTTATCTTCAGCGGTAGTGAGTGCACACTCCAAGTCCTTTCGCCCGAGGCGCCCCATGGTGCCGAATATTTGCTCCATATCCTCTTCACTGCAGTTGCCCGCCAGCCCGTTGCGCCCGCTGACAAACATGTGCATCTGTTCATTGACTACGCCGTTGGAAAGTCCCACGTCCCGCAACACGTCGCCGGACAAGCCGCAAGCGTGAGCCAGACGCGTCGCCTCCGCCATGGCTACGAATTCCGTGTACTGGATGAAATTATTGCAGAGCTTCAGGGCAATGCCCGAGCCTACAGGGCCCGCATGGACCACTTTTTCGGCCGAGGTCTCGAATACGGGTGTGCCACGGGCGACCTGATCCTCGCTGCCGCCGACCATGTAGCACAGAGTGCCATCCGCGGCCCGGTGTGCGCCCCCAGTGATCGGCGCATCGATGAGATCAATGCCGCACTCTGCGGCCTGTACCGACCAGGCCAGCAAATTCGCCTGCGTCACCGTACTGTGTACTGCCACCAGAGTGCCCGGCCGGGCGTTGGCAAAAATGCCGCCATCGCCCTGCAATAGCGCCTCCACCTGGGTGTCATCCCGGACACAGATGCCAATATGCTCACAAAGACTGGCCAACAGCGCGACCGATTGACAACCAGTGGCACCAGCGGCAACGAGCTCTTCCATGGCTGGCGCGTAAACGTCATAGACATGGGCGTGGAAGGTATCGCCGATCAGGCGCTGAGCTGAGGGCTTTCCGATGTTGCCGAGGCCGATATAGCCCACGTTATTATTGATGCCGGTGTTTGCGCTCATTTCCTCTCCAAAAGCGCCTGCCAGCGCCACTCAAGTCGAGTCAGCAGTGTAGCCAGTGTATTTGTATTATGTCAATACGAATTGACTAATCGTCAATCGGGGTTTACTATCCTTGCCATGACCGTATTATCAAGAGGAAGCGCCGCGCCGGATTCAATCAGCGAGCGCTACCGCCACAACTTCTCCCGCCACCTGTTGGGCGTTGCTCGCTACCT